>CAZXYL010000223.1:0-4000 GCA_964644915.1 uncultured Geminicoccaceae bacterium | reverse complement strand
GAGCCGCCCGCGCAGCAGGCCGCCGCGGATGTCCGCCCGGCGGTGGCCGTGCCCGCGCCGCAACCGAGCGAGGCCGCCGGGACCCGGCCCGCGCGCGCGGAGCGGGAGCCCGAAATCGCCGCGATCGCCCCCGGCGAGCCGATTCGAGAACAGCAGGCGGCCGCCCCGGCTGCGACCCCGCCGGCGCAGGAGCGGGCGCCCGCGGTGCAGCCCGCGCCGACGCAGGTGGCGACCACGGGCCCGAACTATCGCATTCAGCTGGCTGCGGTGCGCGAGGAGACCGATGCCCGGCGCGCCTGGGATCTGTTCCAGCTCGATCTCGGCGACGTGCTGACCGGCGTCGATCCGATCATCGAGCGGGCGGAGACCGCGAACGGCATCTTCTACCGGGTGCAGGTCGGTCCGTTCGCCAATCTCGCATCGGCGGAAACGCTCTGCGACCGGCTGAAGCAGCGCAACGCCAGCTGCTTCGTCATCCGACGCTGAGCGGATGCGAGCCCCCTGTGCGGCGATCGCAGGCGTCGGCGGCATCACGCTCGACGAGCGCGAGCGAGCGCTGATCCGACGGGCGAACCCGCTGGGGTTCATCCTGTTCACGCGCAATTGCCAGGCGCCGGACCAGGTGCGGGCGCTGGTGGCCGACCTGCGCGCCACGGTCGGGCGGCCGAGCGCGCCCGTTCTGATCGACCAGGAGGGTGGTCGGGTGGCGCGCCTGCGGCCGCCGCACTGGCCGCCGCGGGTCGCCGCGCGAGCCATCGGCGCGCTCGCGGAGCGGGATCGGGCAGCGGGGCGCGCAGCGGCCTGGCTGCAGGCGCGGCTGATCGCCGATGACCTGCAGGCGCTCGGCATCAGCGTCGCTTGCGCGCCGGTGCTCGATCTCGGCCTGCCGGGGCAGAGTGAGGTCGTGGGCGATCGGGCGTTCTCCGCCGACCCGGACATCGTCGCCGAACTCGGCCAGGCGAGCATCGAGGGCTTCCTTGCCGGCGGCATTCTGCCCGTGATCAAGCACCTGCCGGGGCATGGGCGCGCTCGAGTCGACAGCCACGTCGCCCTGCCGGTGGTGGAGGCGGCGGAAGACGTGCTCGAAGCCGACTGGCGGCCGTTTCGGGCCTGCCGGGAGGCACCGCTCGGCATGAGCGCGCACATCCTCTATCCCGCGCTCGACCCGGAGCGGCCGGCCACGCTCTCGCCGCGCATCATTCAGGACGTGATCCGCGGCCGGATCGGTTTCCAGGGCCTGCTGCTCAGCGACGATCTCAGCATGGGCGCGCTCGGCGGCTCGCTCGGCACGCGCGCGGCGCAGGCGCGCGCCGCCGGCTGCGACGTCGCGCTGCACTGCAACGGCGATTTCGACGAGCTGCTGGAGGTGCTGGACGCGGCAGTCCCCCTCGACGGCCCGGTCGCCGCACGGGCCGCGCGGGCGCTCGACAGGGCACGCGCCGCAGAACCCCTGGACCGGCCGGTGGCCGAGGCGCGATTGTCCGATCTCCTGGAGCGGCACGTTGCCTCTCTCGAGGCCGGCGCCTGATCGATGGATCCGGTCGCGATCGGGCACGCGATCTCGGTCTGGCTCATCCCGGTCGTGGTCGCGATCACCTTCCACGAGGCCGCGCATGGCTGGATGGCCGAGCGCTGCGGCGACGACACCGCCCGGCGCCTGGGACGGGTCACGTTCAATCCGGTGCGGCACGTCGACCCGTTCGGCACGCTGCTCCTGCCGGGGCTGCTCCTGCTGTTCGGCGCGCCCTTCCTGTTCGGCTACGCCAAGCCCGTGCCGGTTGATTTCCGCCGGCTGCGCCAGCCCAAGCGCGACATGATCTGGGTGGCGCTCGCCGGCCCCGGTGCCAACGTCGTCCTGGCCTTCCTCTCCGCCCTCGCCCTGCACGCGGCCGCCTCGGTGCCCGGCGAGATCGGGGCCTGGATCGGGCAGAACCTGATCAACTCGATCATCATCAATGTCGTGCTCGCGGTCTTCAACATGCTGCCGCTGCCGCCGCTGGACGGGGGGCGGGTGGTCACCGGGCTGCTGCCCGACCCGTACGCCTGGCGCTTTGCTCAGATCGAGCGCTACGGTCTTTTGATCCTGATCGGGATTCTGTTCCTGGTGCCGATCGCCGGCGATGCGGTGGGCCTCGAGGTCAACCCGATCGCGAGCGTGCTCCTGCCGCCGGTGCAGGCCTTGTTCCAGCTGATCCTCGGCCTGACGGGGGTGGCCTGAGGCCATGACCGGCGCCGGCACGGCTCCCGCCGATTTCATCCTCGACCTCGAGGGCTTCGAGGGGCCGATCGACCTCCTGCTGACGCTCGCCCGCGAGCAGAAGGTCGATCTCGCCAGGATCTCGATCCTGGCGCTCGCCGAGCAGTACCTGGCCTTCATCCAGCGTGTGCGCGACCTGCGGCTGGAGATCG
Organism: uncultured Geminicoccaceae bacterium; assembly: GCA_964644915.1. Classification (GTDB taxonomy): domain Bacteria; phylum Pseudomonadota; class Alphaproteobacteria; order Geminicoccales; family Geminicoccaceae; genus CAZXYL01. Next base: position 1,591 of record CAZXYL010000223.1, on the reverse strand, counting down.
CGGCCGACTACCTGGTGACCGCCGCCTGGCTCGCGTACCTGAAATCGCGCCTGCTCCTGCCGGCACCGCCGGACGACGACGAGCCGAGCGCGGAGACGCTGGCCGAGAATCTGGCCTGGCGCCTGCGCCATCTCGATGCCGTCCGTCGCGCCGGCGAGCAGCTGTTCGAACGGCCGTGCCTCGGTCGCGAACGCTTGGCCCGCGGCCGGCCCGAAGGGATCGCGATCCTGCGCCGGAGCCGCTTTCGCATGAGCCTGCACGAGCTGCTCGAGGCCTACGTCGACCAGCGCCTGCGCGCCCAGGAGCACCGTCTGGTGGTGGCGCGCCCGCCGGCGATGCGGGTCGAGGAGGCGCTCGCGCGCATCTGCGCTCTGCTCGGCGGCCCGGACTGGCAGAACCTGCTCGGCTTCCTGCCGCCCGGGCTGATGGACGACGCGTTGCGGCGCTCCGCGATCGCGGCCAGCTTCGCCGCCGCCCTGGAGCTCGCCCGCGAAGGCCTGATCGAGCTCAGCCAGGCGGGGCCGTTCGGCCCCATCTACGTGCGGCGCAAGCGATGAGCCCCGAGCTCGGGCGACGCATCGTCGAGGCGCTCCTGTTCGCCGCCGAGGAGCCGCTGGACGCCGCGACCATCCAGGCGCATCTGCCGGGCGGCCTGCACGCGGCCGATGTGCTCGATCAGCTTGCCCGCGACTACGCCGGCCGCGGCATCCGCCTGGAGCGCCACGGCAACCGCTTCGCTTTCCGCACCGCGCCCGATCTCGCCCCGTACCTCAGCCGCGAGCAGGTGCAGAGCCGACGGCTGTCGCGCGCCGCGGTCGAGACGCTGGCGATCATCGCCTATCACCAGCCGATCACCCGGGCCGAGCTCGAGGAGATCCGGGGCGTCAGCATCAGCAAGGGCACGATGGACCTCTTGCTCGAGACCGGCTGGATCCAGCCCAAGGGCCGCCGGGCGAGCCCCGGCCGGCCGGTCACCTGGGTGACCACGCCGGCGTTCCTCGACCACTTCGACCTCGCCTCGCTCGATGATCTGCCGCGCATGGAGGAGCTGGTGCAGGGCGGGTTGCTCCTGGCCATGCCCGCGCAGCCGGCCGCGCCGGCGGACGACGGCGCAGAGGATGCCCGCGCCGAGGACCCGCAGGCCGGGCGCGCTGCCCCGTCCGAGTGAGCGCCGGTTGACCTGGGCCCTGCCACACCGTACCTGCACAGCGTGGACATGGAGCAGGCCCGCCCGACGAGCATGGCGCACGCCCTGGCCGAGCCGGAAGTGCACCTTGGCCTCCGGGTCGAGCGGCTCTCGCACGCGTACGGCGCGCGCTCGGTGGTCAAGGACGTCGGCCTCGAGCTGCCCGCGGGCGAGGTGCACTGCCTGGTCGGACCCTCGGGCTGCGGCAAGACCACGATCCTGCGCCTGATCGCCGGCCTCGAGCCGCTGCAGGGCGGGCGGATCGCGATCGACGAGCGCATCGTCGCCGAGCCCGGGCGCGAGCTGCCGCCGGAGCAGCGCCGGGTCGGCCTGATGTTCCAGGATTTCGCCCTGTTCCCGCATCTGCGTGTGCTCGACAACGTGGCTTTCGGCCTGCGCGGCCTC
>CAZXYL010000222.1:0-4156 GCA_964644915.1 uncultured Geminicoccaceae bacterium | reverse complement strand
CACGTTCGTGGTCCACGTGGCGGGCGGAGACCCGTTCGTGCGGCTGCGCGGCGCCGAGGAGGCGACGTCGATCATGGGCCTGCCGCTGGCGTTCGTGCAGGTCGGCGGGTCGGGCGGCTCTTACGAGCTCGCCGCGATGTTCCTCGCGACCGCGATCCTGTTGTTTCTGGCCGGCCCCGGCACGCTCTCGCTCGACGCCAAGCTGTTGCGCCGCGGCGCGGGTCGGCCGGCAACGGCCGCCAGGAGGCGAGCAGCAGAGTAGATGCTGCTGCCTCTTTACAGGCGGTCTGCGCGAGCGCAGATTCCGGAGCCGCGCATCAAGCCGGGTCGCAAGGTCCGTGGCCCATCCCGACAACCCCAGGAAGCCGACTTGCTGCGCCTCGTGCGAGGAGAGCGACAATGTTGGCGATTGGCGGCTTGCTGGCCGGCGGCGCGTTGCTGGCGATCGTGATCCTGACCTCGATCTTCCGCCGGCCCGCGCCACCCCGGTGGACGACCCGGGGGCTTGCCGGCGAGCTGGTGACCGTGGCGATCGTGAGCACGCTCGCGCTCGGGATCGGCTACGTCGGCGCCGGCGCGATCCAGGCCTGGCAACAGGGTGTGGACCCGGTCCAGATCGGTCTGTTCGCCGCGAGCATCGCGGCCGTGATCGCAGCCCGGCGCTGGCTGAAGGCGCGCATGGCCGTCCCGGCGGAGATCACGACCGGCGAGCCCCGGCTTACGCCGCTCGCGGCCGGCATGGCGATGGCGGCGAACCAGCCGGGCGCGCCCAGCCCGCCCGGGCGGCCGCGCCGGGCCGCCTAGATCGCGCCTGGCGGGCCTGGCCGATCCGCCGTTGCCGCGGGCCGCTCCTCCGCCGGCGGCGCCGAACCCGGCAGCTCGTACACCCGGACCGGCCGCTCCATGCCACGAAAGCGGATCAGGTCGAGCTCGCGCGCGGCGATCTCACCCCGGACCTGCAGCCAGGTCGCCTCGCTGATCAGGATGTGCGTGCCGAACTCCTTGTTCGCCTCCTCGAGGCGGGCGCCGAGATTGGCCTCCTCGCCGATGACCGTGTATTCGAAGCGGTCGACCGAGCCCAGATTGCCGATGATCATGCGCCCGGTGTTGATGCCGATGCCGACCTCGATCGCAGGCAGATCCGGTCGCCACCAGCGGGCCCGCACCGGGCGGAGCGCATCCAGGATGCCGAGTGCCGCCTTGCAGGCACGGAGGGCGTGATCGGCGCGCGGCACCGGCGCGCCGAAGATCACCAGCATGCCGTCGCCCGTGTACTGCGCGACCAGGCCGTCGTGGGCGAAGATCACCCGGGTGGTAGCGGCGAAGACCTCGTTCAGGAGCTCGACGAAGGTGGCCGGCGGCAGGCGCGCCGCGATCCGGGTCGAGTTGCGCAGATCGAGGAACATCACCGTGAGCTCCTTCTCCTCGCCACCCAGCCGGAGCAGCGAGGGGTCGCGCACCACCTGCTCGACCAGCGCCGGGCTGAGGTAGTGCTGGAAGGCGTTGCGCAGCATGCGCTGCTGACGCGCGCCGGCGACGTACTGGTAGCCGACCACGGCGGCAAAGATCAGGCCGAGGCCGAGCAGCGGCAGGAGCAGATCGAGCCACACGCCCGCGCGCAGGAAAGCGAGGACGGCGAGCGCGGCCCAGGCGGTGGCCACAAGCGCGAACGTGGCCGTGGCGGCGAGGACGCCGGCGTGTGCCGCGGCCAGGCCGATCACGAGGCCGCCGGCAGCGAGCAGCCCGAGGTCGAAGGCGACATAGCCGTGCCGACGCCGGATGAGATCGCCACCGAGAATGTTGTCGATCACGGTCGCGTGCCGCTCGACCCCCCACAGCGCCGGGGTGAAGGGCGAGGCGAAGATGCCGCCGACACCCGTGGCCGCGCCCCCGATCAGCACCATGCGTCCGGCGAGGGCGGCATCGGGCTCCTCGCCCGCGAGCAGGGCCGCCACCGGGACGGTGCGAAAGTGACCCGGGCGCCGGTAGTTCACGACCAGGCGCATGGCCTCGTCGGTGGGCAGGAACCGTTGCCCCAGCTGGACGCCGCGCCCGAGCTCGACCGCCATCTGCTCGGGCGCGAGCCCCAGGTAATGCCGCGCCAGCTCGAGCGCGAACGAGGGATAGAGATCGCCGGCATAGGCGAGCGCCGGGTATTCGAAGCGCGCAGCGCCGCCCGGGTCGAGCCCGATGTTGGCATGACCGAGCCCGGCCGCCGCCTCGCCGATCGGCGCGATCGGCGCGAGCAGCGCGCTCGCCTCCGGCACCCGCGCCTCTGCGCCGTCGCTCAGCACCAGCCGGTAAGCGGCCGCGGCGACATAGTCCGGGACCGGTGCGGCGCCGGCCGCCCGGCCGAACTCGAACGAGAACGGCAGCACGACGTTGCCCGCGCCAGCTATGGCGCTGGCGAGCGCGCGATCGCCCGGCGCCGGCGAGGCACCCCCCTCCGGCTCGGCGAACAGGAGGTCGATGCCGATGGTGCGCGGCCCCGCCCCCGCCGCGCGCTCGATCACCTCGGCGATCTGGCGCCGGCTCCAGGGCCAGCGCCCGACGTCGCGGATGCTCGCATCATCGATCAGGACCAGGACGATCTCGTCCGAAGGTGGCCTGGCCGGCTGAAGACTGAAGCGCAGGTCGAGGAAGCGCTCCTCGAGGGCGCGCACGAGCGGGGTCCGGCTCGCGGGGAGATAGGCGATCAGCACACAGAGCGTGGCGAGCAGCGCCATGCGCAGCGCCGACATGCGGCCGAGCCGGCGCATCGGGAAGACCGGCTCAGCGCGCCGGCACGGTGGTCCGCTCGATGAACGACTGGCGGCGCGCGTCGCCCCAGACCGAAGGCGGATCGGGCGGTGCGCCCGTCTCGACCGTCGTGCCCTCCCCCGGCCCCAGCGTCACCTCGCCGGGCACGGCCTCCGCCCGGTTGCGCACGGCAACCGCGCCGTCCAGCGCCACGACCGCGGTGGCGCCCTCCGTCGCCTCCGCGATCCAGTCGGTGCCGCGCACCGAGGTCACGGCAGTGTGGGTGACGACCTGATAGAGGGCGTTGGGGGCGAGCCTGTCGACGATCGCGCGCATGATCCCGCTCGTCATCTCGAGGAAGACGTTGGCCATGCCCAACGCCGGCGCGTGCAGGACCCAGTCGACGTCGAGGCTGGTGTTCTCGCCCAGCTGGACGACCGCGCCGTCCGCGAGCACCAGGCGAACCCGTGCGCCCGCGTGCGTGCGGATCCGATCACCCTCCAGCACGGGGTCGCCTTCGGCCAGCGGCCGCGCCTCGGTCTCGCCGTGATGGATCACTTCCACTTGGCCGACCAGGCCTGCGACCCCGCCGACCGCGCCCGGCGGCTGCGCCCGGGCGGCTGCCGCAAAGGCGACGATCAGGGCCAGGGCAAGCGGGATCGCGAGGTGGCGTGCGGGTCTGAAGGCGCGGCTCATGGTTGCGGTGTCGTCCTCGAAGCATCGTTCGACCGGGTGGCCTCGCGCACCATCCAATCACAGGATCCGCGCGGCCGCAAACCACAGGGCTGGCGGGCGTGCGCGCGGATCAGGAGGAGCGTTGCGGGAACGGGGATGCGGAAGTCGCGTTGGCCGGTCGGAGAATGGCGCCGACCGGCGGCGCCCGAGGCGCGAAGGAGGGGAAGATGGCGCACCAGACACGGATCAGCGAGGGCATGCGGCGGTGCATCGACGAGTGCCTGTCATGTCATCGGGTCTGCCTCGGGATGGCGGCCAACCACTGCCTCGAGCTGGGCGGCAAGCACACCGAGCCCGGCCACTTCCGGCTCATGATGGCGTGCGCGGAGATCTGCCGGACCGCGGCCGACTTCATGCTCATCGGCACCGAGCTGCACCGGCGCACCTGCGCTCTGTGTGCGGAAGTCTGCGAGGCCTGCGCCAGGAGCTGTGAACAGGTCGGCGACATGGACGAGTGCGTCCACGCCTGCCGCCGCTGCGCCGAGAGCTGCCGCGAGATGGCAGCCTGAGCCGCAGACGGACCTGAACCGAGTCGGATCGTTCAGGCGACCGCGGCGTCGGATTTCGCGGGCGCGGAGAGCAGCCGGGCCGCGCGCCGCTCGGTGACCACCACCAGGAGGCCGCCCGCCAGGATCAGCGCGGCACCGGCGAAGACCGCGAGCCGGGGCACGTCGCCCCAGAC
>CAZXYL010000221.1:0-3018 GCA_964644915.1 uncultured Geminicoccaceae bacterium | reverse complement strand
GCGTCACGGATCTGGGCGCGCGAGGGGTCGTCGAAGTCGGCGGGCCGGCCCAGCTGCTCGAGCGTGAACTGGAGCGCGTCGACGAAGGCATCGGCCCCGCCGCGGGTCAGATCGCCGCCCGCGCCCTCCGCCAGCACCTCGCCGGCGGCCGCCGGCGAGGCGAGGCTGCTCTCGGCCTGCGCATGGGGCACGGCCGAGAGGCAAAGCACGAGCGCCAGGGCCAGGGGGATACGATCCGACATGAGGGGCTCCTCTGCGCGCGTTCGCGCGCTGGTTGATGTCCGCGCACCTGCCGGCGCGCTTGAGGCTAAGCCGACCGTGCGCTCGCCCGCGAAAGCTCACGGGTGGCGCGCGCATCGAGTGTCGCCTCTGGCGAAAGCCGGGGCAAGCGCCTAGATTCCCGCCGGCAGATCTCAGCGATGGGTTTCCAGTCGTGCCGAAATCTGGGGAGGGGTGGGCATCGGCCGGCCCGAACGCGCGTGCAGGCGCGCGTCGTCGCGAGGTCCTGGGCGGGATCCTCGCGCTGGTCTCGATGCTGGCCCTGCGCGGCCGCGGCGCCGGCGCCCAGGCGCCCGTGATCGCGTTCGGCGAGCCGGCGCCATTCGATGCGGAGGTGCTGCGCGCGCGCGCGCGCGAACTCGCGGCGGCACCGTACGAGCCGCCCACCAATGCCATCCCGTCGGTGCTGGCGGAGCTGAGCTACGACCAGCACCGCGACATCCGCTTCCGGCGCGAGGCGGGGCTGTGGAGCGGGCAGGGCCTGGATGCCGAGGCGCAGTTCTTCCATCTCGGCCATCAGCTCAACAATCCCGTGCACATCTTCGAGGTCGCGGACGGTGTGGCGCGCGAGGTCCTGTACGCGCCCGCACTGTTCGACTTCGGCCGCAACGAGATCGAGACCGACTTCCCGAGCGATCTGGGCTATGCGGGCTTCCGGCTGCACGTGCCGCTGAACCGGCCCGACTATCTGGACGAGGTCGCGGCGTTCCTGGGTGCCAGCTACTTTCGCGCGCTCGGGCGCGGGCAACGCTACGGGCTCTCGGCGCGCGGCATCGCGATCGACACCGGCCTGCCGAGCGGGGAGGAGTTCCCCTGGTTTCGCGCCTTCTGGCTCGAGCGGCCGCCGGCGGGCGCGGAGCAGCTGGTCGTGCACGCGCTGCTCGACGGGCCGAGCCTCGCCGGCGCCTACACCTTCGCCATCGTGCCGGGTGCGACCACCAGGATCGACGTGCGCGCGGTGCTCTTTCCGCGCCAGGCGATCGAGCTTCTGGGCGTGGCGCCTTTGACCAGCATGTACCTGTTCGGGGCGAGTGACCGGCGGAACGTCGACGACTTCCGCCCCAACGTCCACGATTCGCAAGGACTCCAGCTCTGGACCGGACGCGGCGAGTGGATCTGGCGGCCGCTGGTCAACCCGGAGCAGCTCCGGGTCAGCATCTTCCGCGACGAGAACCCGAAGGGCTTCGGGCTGTTGCAGCGGACGCGCGAGTTCGAGGCGTATCAGGACCTCGAGGCGCACTACGAGCTGCGCCCGAGCCTCTGGGTCGAGCCGCGCGGCACCTGGGGGCCGGGCCACGTCCGCCTGCTCGAGATCCCGACCGACGAGGAGATCCACGACAACATCGTGGCCTTTTGGGCGCCGGAGGCGCCGGTGGAGCCGGGCTCGGAGTGGCAGCTGGACTACCGGCTGCACTGGTGCATGGCGCCGCCCGCGCGCCCCGAGGCGGCGGAGACGCTGGACACCCGGGTGGGCGCCGGCGGCGTGCCCGGGCAGGAGCGCGACCCCGAGAGCCGCAAGTTCGTGCTCGATTTCACGGGCGGCCAGCTCGAGGCGCTGCCGCCGGACGCCAAGGTCGAGGCGGTGGTCAGCGCGTCCGCCGGCGAGCTGACCCAGCCGGTGGCGCAGAAGAACGCGGTCACCGGCGGCTGGCGCGCGTTCTTCGACTATCGCCCGGACGGCGGCGGCCCGGTGGAGCTGCGCGCCTTTCTCAAGCTCGACGAGCAGATCCTGACCGAGACCTGGTCGTACCAGTGGACGGGGGAGTAGCCGCCGCGGCCTGCACCGCGTCGATCGGCCGTCGGTGAGCTCCGAACTGCCGTCGCGCGCGAGGCGAGGGGCATGTTCGAGGTGATCTTTCTCGGCACGGCGGCGGGGGTGCCCTCGGTCGAGCGGGGCCTGCCGGCGCTGATGGTCCTGGCGGGGCCGCGGCGCTTCCTGGTCGACTGCGGCGAGGGCACCCAGCGCCAGCTCCTGAAGAGCGGGCTGGGCCTGCGCCGGCTCGAGCGCGTGCTGCTCACCCATGGCCATCTCGACCACCTCCTGGGGCTCGGCGGGCTGGTCGGCACGCTGGCCCTGCTCGATGCCGCGGACGCGATCACGGTCTACGGTGGTGCCGACACGCTCCGGGCGGTGCGCGCGCTGATCGGCGAGGTGGTCTGGCCGGGGTTCCGGCCGCCGCTCGAGATCGGGCTGGTCGAGCTGCGGCCGGGCGTGCTGTTCGAGGACGACGATCTGCGCGTTCTCGCGTTCCCCGTCCGGCATCGCGAGGCGAGGTGCTTCGGCTTCCGCTTCGAGGAGAAGCCGCGCCGGACCATGCTGCCCGAGAAGCTCGAAGCCCTGGGCGTGCCGGCGGGCCCTGAGCGGCGCCGCCTCGTGCGTGGCGAGGCGATCACGCTGCCGGACGGCCGGCGGGTGCTGCCGGACGAGGCGCTGGGCCCGGTGCGGCCCGGGACGACGCTCGTGGTCGTGGGCGACGCCGGGGACGCGGCGGAACTCCTCCCGCAGGCGCGGGGCGCCGATGCGCTCGTGATCGAGGCGACCTTCCTCGAGCGCGACGCGGACAAGGCCAGTGCGCGCGGTCACCTGACGGCCACGCAGGCGGCGCGGCTCGCCGCCGATGCGGCGGTGGGCGCGCTCTGGCTCACCCACATCTCGCCGCGCTACGCGCAGGAGGAGGTGGAAGAGGAGGCGAGGGCGATCTTTCCGACCGCACAGGTCGCGCGCGACTTCGACCGGGT
>CAZXYL010000220.1:0-2830 GCA_964644915.1 uncultured Geminicoccaceae bacterium | reverse complement strand
GCACATCGTCGGCCTGCCCATGGACACCGTCCCGGCCCGGGTCGCGGCGACCCTCAAGCGCTTCGGCTGGGGCCTGGGCTGGCTCGTGGCGTTCGCGCTCGGCAGCGTCGGCGCGTTCCTGCTGTTCGACTGGCCGCCGCTCCTGCGCACGGTCGTGCTCGCCTACCTGATCGCTTTCCTCGGCCTGCGCCTCGCGCTCGTGCTCGGCCGCTTCCTGCTCGCGCCCGGCGCCGAGAAGTTCCGCATCGTGCCGATGGACACGGCCGCCGCCTGGTTCTGGTATGTGTGGTCGGGGGTGCTGATCGGCTTCTTCGGGTTCGCCTGGGCGACGCTGCAGATCCTGCTGGCTCTGGGGGTGGAGTGGCAGGTGCGGCGCCTCGTCGCGCTCGGCTTCGGCTTCGTGCTGTTCGGCATCGCCGTCGCCATCATCTGGCGCCAGCGCCACCTCGCGGCCGACGAGGAAGGCGTGTCACCCGGGCGGCGCGGCCGGACGCCCGAGATCATCCTCACGCTGGCCGCGGTCGTGCTCTGGGTGCTGTGGCTCTTGGGCGCGATGCCTTTGTTCTGGCTTGCGCTGGTGGCGCTGGCACTGCCGGCGGCCCTGTACGTGCTGCAGCGCTCGGTCAATCACCTCCTGCGCCCACCGGCGGCGCCGGCGGCGGCAGCGGCGGTGCCGAGCCTGAGCGCGGTCTGCCTGGAGCGGGGGCTCCGCGCGGTGCTCCTGATCGGCGCCGTTTATTTCCTCGCCTGGGCATGGGGCATCGACGCCGCGCGCATGGCGGCCGGAGAGAGCTTGGGGGAGCGGCTGCTGCGCGGCCTGCTGCACGCCGCGGTCATCATCCTGCTGGCCGACTTCGCCTGGCATGTGCTCAAGACCGTGATCGACCGCAAGCTGATCGAGGTCCCGACCGGGCTCGGCGACGAGGCGGTGCGGCGCCAGGGGCGCCTGCGCACGCTCCTGCCGATCCTGCGCAACATGGCGCTCGTGGTGCTCGTGGTGATGGCGGTCCTGATGGCGCTCTCGGCCTTGGGCGTGGAGATCGGCCCCTTGATCGCCGGCGCGGGCGTGGTCGGCGTCGCGATCGGCTTCGGCGCGCAGACCCTGGTCCGGGACATCATCGCCGGCATGTTCTACCTGCTCGACGATGCATTCCGGATCGGCGAGTACATCATCAGCGGCGGCTACAAGGGCACGGTCGAGTCGTTCTCCCTGCGCTCGGTCAAGCTGCGCCACCATCGCGGCTATCTCTATACGGTACCGTTCGGCGAGCTCGGCGCGGTGCAGAACATGAGCCGCGACTGGGTGATCGACAAGCTCTCCGTCGGCGTCACCTACGACACCGATCTCGACAAGGTGAAGAAGATCATCAAGCAGGTCAGCAAGGAGATCATGGCGGACCCGGAGCTGGCGCCGAACATCCTCGAGCCGCTCAAGATGCAGGGGGTCGAGCAGTTCGGCGACTTCGCGATCCAGATCCGGATGAAGATGATGACCAAGCCCGGCGAGCAGTTCGTGATCCGCCGGCGCGCCTACGCCATGATCAAGAAGGCGTTCAGCGCCAACGACATCCACTTCGCCCTCCCGACCGTCACGGTGGCCGGCGGCGGCGAGGCCAAGGTCACGCCGGCGGTTGCCCAGCAGGCGCTGGAGCTGACCCGCAGACCAGCCGAAGCGACCTCATGATCGAAGGCCGACGCTCTTGAAGGCGCCGCTGCGCATCCTTGCCTGCGTTCTCCTCGGCGTCGGGGTGACGGCCGCTGCCGCCTGGGGTGCGCTCGCCCTCTGGTTCACCCTGCCCTTCGCCGACAGTGCCCGGGGCGCGCTGACGCTCCTGTTCGCCGCGCTCGGCGTGGGCGGTCTCCTGACGGCCCTGGTTCGCCGACGCATCGTCCTGCCACTGGCCCCGTTCGCGCTCGCCTGCGCGCTGGTGCTGGTCTGGTGGTCGACCATCGAGCCGAGCAACGAGCGCGCCTGGCCGCCGGACGTCGCGAGACTCCCGGCCGCCGAGATCGACGGCGATCTGGTCACCCTGCGCAACGTGCGCAGCTTCGACTATCGCAGCGCCACCGATTACACAGAGCGTTGGTACGACAAGACCGTTGATCTGGACCAGCTCGATTCGCTCGATCTTGTCGCCGTCTACTGGATGGGCGACGCGATCGCGCACACCATGCTGAGCTTCGGCTTTGCGGGCGAGCCGGTCACCATCTCGATCGAGACGCGCAAGGAGCAGGGAGAGGCGTATTCGGCACTCGCCGGCTTCTTCCGCCGCTACGAGCTATATTACGTCGTCGGTGATGAGCGCGATCTGATCGGGCTACGCACCACGTATCGTGAGCCACCCGAGGACGTTTATCTCTACCGGGTGCACGCGCCGCGGGAGAACATCCGCCGGCTGTTTCTCGCCTATCTTGGCAAGATCAACCAGCTGCACGAGCGGCCGGAGTTCTACAACACAGCCACCACCAACTGCACCACCAACATCGTGACCCATATCCGGACCTTCCGGGAAGGGCTGCCGCTGAGCTGGAAGATGCTGCTCAGTGGCCATTTCGCGGAGCTGGTCTACGAGTACGGCGCGCTCGACCAGAGCATGCCGTTCGAGACCCTGCGCCAGCAGAGCCTGATCAACGAGCGCGTCCGCGCCGCCGACGGCGCGCCCGACTTCTCCCGTCGCATCCGCGCGAATCTTCCCGGCATGTCCTGAGCAGGCCGCCGCCCGTCACCAGCTTCGCTGCAGCAGGTACCGGCTCATGACGTGCTCCGATTGTGAGTGCCCTGATCGCTGCGATCACCCACTTCCGGGACGGCGACACGATCGAGGTGGGC
>CAZXYL010000219.1:0-20653 GCA_964644915.1 uncultured Geminicoccaceae bacterium | reverse complement strand
CCTGTGGCCCGCGCTTCGTTGTTTTTGGGGGCGCCGTGGTGGCGCCGCCCGCCGCCGGCCAAACCCGGCACGCCCACTCGCTGCGAGCTGCGGTCGCGGGCCGCCGCAATCTGGCCAGGCCCGGGCGATTGTGCCAGTCTCGGGCGGCAGAGGTCCGGGGAGGGCAGCGATGGATTTCGCTTATTCGCCGCAGGTCGAGGAGCTGCGCGCGCGGCTCACGGCGTTCATGGACAGCCGCGTCGTCCCCCGGATCGCCGCCTGGCAGCACGAGGTCGAGGCCGGCGCCTGGCCGCCCTCGATGATCGGGCCGCTGAAGGCCGCGGCGCGCGCCGAGGGCCTGTGGAACCTGTTCCTGCCGGGTCTGCGCGCGGACGAGCCCGGCACCCGGCTCAGCAATCTGGAGTACGCGCCGCTCGCCGAGATCATGGGCCGGGTGTTCTGGGCCTCGGAGATCTTCAACTGCTCCGCCCCCGACACCGGCAACATGGAGCTCCTGCACCTGTTCGCCACGCCCGAGCAGCGCGGGCGCTGGCTCGTGCCGCTCCTGAACGGCGAGATCCGCTCCTGCTTCGCCATGACCGAGCCGGACGTGGCTTCTTCGGATGCCACCAACATCAGGAGCCCGATCCGGCGTGACGGCGGCGAGTACGTCATCAACGGCCGCAAGTGGTTCATCACCGGTGCGGCCGACCCGCGCTGCCGGATCTGCATCTTCCTGGGCGTCACGAACCCGGACGCGGAGCCGCACGCGCGCCACAGCATGGTGCTGGTGCCGATGGACGCCCCCGGCGTCGAGGTCGTGCGCAACCTGCCGATCATGCATCATGTCGCACCCGAGGGGCATTGCGAGATGCGCTTCGATGACGTCCGGGTGCCGGTGAGAAACCTCCTGGGTGAGGAAGGGCGCGGCTTCGCGCTGGCCCAGGCGCGGCTCGGCCCCGGCCGCATCCACCATTGCATGCGCTCGATCGGCCAGTGCGAGCTGGCGCTGGAGCTCATGTGCGCCCGCGCCCGCGAGCGCGAGGCGTTCGGCCACAAGCTCCACCAGCACGGCACGGTCGCTGAGTGGATCGCGCTCTCGCGCCTGGAGATCGAGCAGGCACGGCTCCTGGTGCTGCGCGCCGCCTGGCTGATCGACCGGCACGGCACCCGGGCCGCACGCACCGACGTCTCGCTGATCAAGGTCGTGGTGCCACGCCTGCAGACGACCATCCTCTCGCGCGCCATGCAGGTCTTCGGCGCCATGGGGCTCACCCCCGACACGCCGCTCGCCTTCTTATGGAGCTGGGGCCGGGCGCTCCGGTTCATCGACGGGCCGGACGAGGTGCATCTGCGCACCATCGCCCGCCACGAGATGAAGCGCCAGGAACCGAACTACGAGCACGCGGCGCGCTACCTGACGCCGCCCGGGCGGCGCGGGGTCGGCTGATGGCAGCGGCGGTGATCACGGGGGCTGCAGGCGACATCGGCCAGGCGCTCGCGCGGTCCTTCCTCGCGGACGGCCTTCGAGTGCTCGGGGGCGACATCCTGCCGGTCGAGGCGCGCGAGGGTCTGGTCCCGGTGCGCCTCGACGTCACCGACCGGGCCGCCGTGTTCGCGCTCGCGGAGCGCGCCGCGGCCGAGCCCGGGGGCCTGAAGCTCTGGATCAACGCCGCCGGAATCGTGCGCGTGGTCAGCGTCTTGGTGGCGCACCCGGAGGATTGGGAGCGGGTCATCGCGGTCAATCTCACCGGCACCTTCAACGGCTGCGCGGCGGCGCTCGCCGCGATGCGGTCCCAGGGCTTCGGGCGCATCGTGAATATCGGCTCGCTGTCCGGCCAGGTCGGCGGGACGGGCGTGCACCCGGCGTACGGCGCCTCGAAGGCCGGCGTGCACGCGCTCACCAAGACCTACGCGCTCGAGGGCGCGAAGTACGGCGTGTACTGCAATGCGGTGGCGCCCTCGGTGATCGAGGGCTCGATGGGCGGCGAGTTCAGCGACCGGCAGCGCGAGCAGCTCGTGCGGGCCAACCCGCTGCGGCGCCTCGGCCGCATCGAGGAGGTGGTCGATGCGGTGCGCTATCTCGCAAGCGATGCCGCCAGTTACACCAACGGCGTGATCCTGCCGGTGAACGGCGGCTCCTATCTCCGTTGAGGGTGCGGACCATGTCCGATCTGTTCGACCTTTCCGGCCGGGTGGCGCTGGTGACCGGCGCCTCGCAGGGGCTGGGGCGCCGCTTCGCCCGGGTGCTGGCGGAGCACGGCGCCGCGGTCGGGCTCGCCGCCCGTCAGACGGACAAGCTCGCAGCACTCGAGCAGGAGATCGTGGCCAGCGGGGGCCGGGCCGCGAGCGTGGCGCTGGATGTGACCGAGCCGGCCGCGATCGAGCGGGCCATCGGGGAGGTCGAGGAGCGGCTCGGGCCGCTCGCCATCCTCGTCAACAATGCTGGCGTCGCGGTGACCAGGCCCGCGCTCGAGCAGACCGAAGCGGACTGGGACCTCGTGGTCGGGACCAACCTCAAGGGCGCGTTCTTCGTCGCGCAGGCCACGGCCCGGCGCATGGCGGAGCGCGGCAGCGGCACGATCGTCAACATCGCCTCGATCCTGAGCTACGGCGTAGTCGGGCATCTCGCCCCTTACGCCGCCTCGAAGGCGGGGCTCGCGCAGCTCACCCGGGCGATGGCGCTGGAACTCGCGCGCCACGGCGTCCGGGTCAACGCGCTGGCGCCGGGGTACATCGAGACCGAGATCAATCGCGAGTTCTTCACCACCGGAGCCGGGCAGCGCATGCTCGAGCGCGTGCCGCAACGGCGCTTCGGCCAGCCGGAGGATCTCGACGGCGCGCTGCTGCTCCTGGCCTCCGACGCCTCGCGCTACATGACCGGCAGCGTGATCGCCATCGACGGTGGTTTCCTTTTGACCTGAACCGAGCTCACCGCGACTTGGCGATGAAGGTGGCCGCGGCCTCGACCTCGCGGCGCAGAGCCACGTGCCGGCGCTCGGTCTCCGAGTCCTGGCCCCAGCGCTCGATCTCGAACAGCTCGTCGAGCAGACTGGCGGTGAAGGCGGCCTCCGGATCGATCCGGGACTCCAGCAGCGCCAGCCCCAGAATCAGGGAATCGAGCGCGGTGGTCGCGGTGTGCAGGCCGACCAGCGGCCAGTCACGCAGCGCCTCCACGCGCCCGCGCAGCCGCTGCACCGCGGGCTCGGGTTGCGCCACGGGAACCAGGCCCGTGGTGACGACGAGCCTCGCGCCATAGGCCTCGGCCGCCCAATCGAGCAGGGGCTGCCAGCGGTGCCGCTGGCGCTCGACCAGCTCCAGCGGGTGGGCGGCGCGATAGCAGAGGAGATCCGTCGTCGCGTATTCGCTCACCTGGTCGATCGCCGCCGTGCGCTGGGCCGGCATGCGATCGAGCGCGGTGCTGGCGAGCCGGGTGAGCGGCATCATGGCCGGCCGGATCTCGTTCTCCTGCCCCGCCCACTCCTCGGCGATCGCCTGGGCGAGTTCAGCCGAGGGCGCGCGCAGGTGGCGCTTGGCCGGCGTGCGCAGGGGCTGCCCGTCGAGCAGCACCTGGTGCCCGTCCGCCTCGTCGGAGATCGTCACCTCTCGATAGAACCGCCTCATCGGGAAGCGTCGATGACGTCCAGGAGTTCGGGGAAGGTCTCGAGCACGTGGTCGGCGCCGGCGTGCCGCAGGGCATCCGCCGGATGGTAGCCCCAGGCGACACCCAGAACTCTCGCGCGTGCCGCCCGCGCCATCGCCACGTCGTAAGTGGTATCGCCGACCAGGACCGTCTCCTCGGGCCGGCTGCCGGTGTCGCGCATGATCTGCTCCAGCATGCCGGGATGCGGCTTGCTCGGATGGTGATCGGCGGTCTGCACGCTCACGAACAGATGCGCGAGCCCGTGATGCTCGAGCACGGCCGTGACGCCGCGCACGGACTTGCCGGTCGCCACGCCCAAGAAATGGCCCCGCCGGTCGAGCTCGTGAAGGGCCTCGCGGGCGCCAGCAAACAGCGGCTCGATCAGGTGAGCGCTTCGGCGCAGCTCATCGAACGCCCGTTTGTAGGTCTCGGCGATGGCGATGCACTCGGGCAGGCTCGCCTCGGGCAGGAGGCCCGCCACCGCTTCCGCGAGCGACAGCCCGACCACGTGGCGCACCGCATCGGCCGGCGCCGGGGGCAGGCCATGGGCGTGAAACGCCGCCTCCATGGCGGCCACGATCAGATGCTGACTGTCGACCAGCGTGCCGTCGCAATCGAACACGATCAGCCGGATCATCACACGTCGAAGTCGGCGAGGCTGGCGCCGGGCAGGCCCGCCTCGGGCTGGAAGCCCAGCCAGTCGAACGCCTCCCGCATCGGCTCCGAAGGCGGTGCGGTGAGCTGGAGCGTGCCGCCGTCCGGGTGCGGCAGGCGGATCTCGCGCGCGTGCAGCATCAGGCCCTTGGGCGCGCCGCTGAGCCTCGCGGCCCCGCCGCCGTATTTGCCGTCACCGAGAATGGGGCTGCCGAGCGCGGCGCAATGCGCGCGCAATTGGTGCGTGCGACCGGTCAGCGGCTTCAGTGCCAGCCAGCTCGCCACCTTGCCGGCCCGGGCGATGGTGCGAAAGGCCGTGCGCGCCGTCTGGCCTTCCGGGTCGGGCTCGACCTTCTCACCCCCCTGCCCTGCCTGCTTCGTGAGCGGCTGATCGATCAACCCCGACGGCTTCGCCGGCCGGCCGACCACGATCGCCCAGTACAGCTTGTCGACCCGCTGCTGGCGGAAGGCCTGGCCGAGCCGGGCCGCGGCGGCAGCCGTCTTCGCGACCACGAGGATGCCGCTGGTGTCGCGATCCAGACGGTGGACCAGCCGGGGCCGCTCGCCGCGCTCGGCCAGGGCCGCCAGCATGCCGTCGATGTGCCGGGTGGTGCCGGTGCCGCCCTGGACCGCGAGCCCGGGCGGCTTGTCGAGCACGAGCAGCGCGTCGTCCTCGTGCAGGATGAGGTCGCGCAGGTACTCGGCATCGGCGGGCGTGGCCGCGGGTGGCGGCGGTTCGGTGGTTACCGCCTCCGGCAGCGGCGGGACGCGCACGGTCTGGCCCGGGCCCAGGCGGGCATCGGCGCGCGAGCGGCGGCCGTTCACCCGGATCTGACCCGTGCGCAGGAGCTTCTGCAGGCGGCCGTGCGGGACTTCGGGGAAGTGGCGCCGGAACCAGCGATCGAGGCGCAGGTCGGCCTCGTCGGCGGCCACGGTCCTGAGCTCGACCTGGCTCATGGGCCTTGCCGGCGCTCGCGCCGGAGCTGCGCCCAGCGGTCCAGGCGCGCCTTGATCTCCGCCTCTCTGCCCTCCTCGGTCGGGCGGTAGTACTCGACGCGCTCCATGCCGTCGGGGAAGTAGTTCTGCCCGGAGAAGCGTTCCGGCGCGTCGTGGTCATATTCGTAGCCCCGACCGTAGCCTAATTGCGCCATCAGATGCGTCGGGGCGTTGCGAATGTGCGCCGGCGGCATGAGCGAGCCGCTCTCTTTCGCGGCGCGCACCGCTTGGCCGAAAGCGATGTAGGCGGCGTTCGACTTGGGTGCTGAAGCCAGATAGAGCGTGAGCTCGGCCAGCGCCAGCTCGCCCTCGGGGCTGCCCAGCTGCTCGTAGGCCTGGCTCGCCGCGACCGCCAGCGGCAGCGCCGCGGGATCGGCGAGGCCGATGTCCTCGGAGGCCATGCGCACGAGCCGGCGGGCGAGGTAGCGCGGGTCCTCGCCGCCCGCGAGCATGCGCGCGAGCCAGTAGAGCGCCGCGTCGGGATCGGAGCCGCGCACCGATTTGTGCAGCGCGCTGATCAGATTGTAGTGTGCCTCCTGCTGGCGATCGTAGAGCGGCATGCGCCGCTGCAGGATCTCGGCCAGCGCCGCCGGGCCGAGCTCGGGTTCGTTCGGCAGATCCGCGATGCTCTCGACCATGTTGAGGAGGTAGCGGCCGTCGCCGTCGGCGAGCTCGGCCAGGCGCGCCCGGGCGGCCGCGTCCAGGGGCAGCCGGTGCCCGATCGCGTGCTCGGCGCGCTCCAGGAGCCGGGAAAGCGCCTCCTCGCTGAGCCGGTTCAGCACCAGCACCTGGCAGCGCGAGAGCAGCGCCCCGGTGAGCGCAAAGGAGGGGTTTTCGGTGGTCGCACCGACCAGGGTCACCGTGCCGTCCTCGACCTGGGCGAGCAGGCCGTCCTGCTGCGCCCGGTTGAAGCGGTGGATCTCGTCGATGAAGAGCAGCGTGGTCTCGCCGCTCCGCCGGCGGCGCTTGGCCTCCTCGTACACCTTGCGCAGGTCGGCGATGCCGGACATGACTGCGGACAGCGCCACCAGCGGCTGGCCGAGCTCACGCGCGAGCAGGCGGGCGAGCGTGGTCTTGCCGGTGCCGGGCGGCCCCCAGAGGACGATCGAGCTCAGCTGCCGGCGTGCCAGCATCCGCCCGAGCGGCGTCTCCGGCCCGAACAGGTGGTCCTGGCCCACCAGCTCCGCGAGTGACTGCGGCCGCAGCCGGTCGGCGAGCGGCTGGCCCGCACCGCGCCCCGCCCGCGGCTCCTTGTTCTCGACCTGGCCGAACAGATCAGTCATGCGCAATCGACCGGTCCGATAAGCGAAAGCGGCCGCACGCCTTGGCGTACGGCCGCGCAACCTCCTGGAGGAGAGCCGAAGGTCAGGCCGCGGCGGCCTCGGGCTCCTGGCGCTCCTCAGGCCGCGGCCCGGAATCCTGACCCTTGGCCGCGACGTCGCGATCGACGAACTCGATGATCGCCATGGGTGCGTTGTCGCCGTAGCGGAACCCCGCCCTGAGGACGCGCGTGTAGCCGCCCTCCCGGTCGCGGTAGCGGGGCCCCAGCACGTCGATCAGCTTCGCCGCCGTCTTCTCGTCGCGCGTCTTGGCGATGAGGAGGCGCCGCGCGTGCAGATCGCCCCGCTTGCCGAGGGTGACCAGCTTCTCGACCACCGGCCGCAGCTCTTTGGCCTTGGGCAGGGTGGTCTGGATCTGTTCGTGCTTGACCAGCGCCTGCGCCATGTTCGCAAACAGCGCGACCCGATGGCTCGACGTCCGGTTCAGCTTCCGACCATGCTTGCGGTGCCGCATCGATCCAGCTCCCTGCCCCTCGGCTCAGTAGGGCTCTTCGACCTTGCGTGCCAGCTCCTCGATGTTGTCGGGCGGCCAGCCCGGCACCTCCATGCCGAGCGACAGCCCCATCTGGGAGAGCACTTCCTTGATCTCGTTCAGCGACTTGCGGCCGAAGTTCGGGGTGCGCAGCATCTCGGCCTCGGTCTTCTGCACCAGATCGCCGATGTAGACGATGTTGTCGTTCTTGAGGCAGTTGGCCGAGCGCACCGAGAGCTCGAGCTCGTCCACCTTGCGCAGCAGATGCGGGTTGAACGGCAGCTCGGGCCGGGACTCGGAGATGCTGGCCGGCCGCGGCTCCTCGAAGTTGACGAACAGCGCCAGCTGGTCCTGCAGAATGCGCGCGGCCAGGGCCACGGCGTCCTCGGGCGTGACGGCGCCGTTGGTCTCGAGCTGGATCGTGAGC
Organism: uncultured Geminicoccaceae bacterium; assembly: GCA_964644915.1. Taxonomy (GTDB): domain Bacteria; phylum Pseudomonadota; class Alphaproteobacteria; order Geminicoccales; family Geminicoccaceae; genus CAZXYL01. The sequence continues at coordinate 13,142 of CAZXYL010000219.1, read as the reverse complement.
TTGTCGTAGTCGGTGACCTGGCCGACGCGGGCGTGGTCGACGCGATAGGCGACCTTGCGCACCGGGCTGTAGATGGCATCGATCGCGACCAGACCGATCGGCGCATCCTCGGACTTGTTCGCGGTCCCCGGCACGTAGCCCCGGCCGATCCGCGCCGTCATCTCCATGCTGAGCTCGGCGTCCTGGTCCAGGTGGCAGATGACGTGGTCGGGGTCCATGATCTCGATGTCGTGCCCGACCTCGATCATGCCAGCGGTCACCACCGCGGGGCCGCGCACCTTCAGGTACATGCGCTTGGGCGTCTCGCTGTGCATCCGCATAGCCAGCGCCTTGAGGTTCAAGACGATGTCGGTGACGTCCTCGCGCACGCCCGGGATGGTCGAGAACTCGTGCAGCACGCCGTCGATCTGAGCGGCGGTGATCGCGGCGCCCTGGAGGGACGACAGCAGGATGCGCCGGAGCGCGTTGCCGAGCGTCACGCCGAAGCCACGCTCGAGCGGCTCGGCGACCAGGGTCGCCTCGCGATCGGGGCGCGCGCCCGGGATGATCTCGAGCTTCGGCGGCTTGATCAGTTCCTGCCAGTTCTTCTGGATCACGGAAGTTCCCTCAAGATTGCGAGGATCGGCTCAGGACGAGCGGAGAGCGGCGGAGAGCGACGGACACCCGCTCGATGTGGGCAGAGCGCCCGGCCAAAACAAGCCCGGAGCGCAGCGCACCTCAGACGCGGCGCCGCTTGCGCGGCCGGCAGCCGTTGTGCGGAATGGGCGTGACGTCGCGGATCGCGGTGATGGTAAAGCCCACCGCCGAGAGCGCGCGCAGGGCCGACTCGCGCCCGGACCCCGGCCCCCGCACCTCCACCTCGAGCGTCTTCATGCCGTGCTCCATGGCCTTGCGGCCCGCGTTCTCGGCCGCGACCTGCGCCGCGAACGGCGTCGACTTGCGCGAGCCCTTGAAGCCCTGGCTGCCCGCCGACGACCAGGAGATCGCGTTGCCCTGCGCGTCGGTGATGGTGATCATGGTGTTGTTGAAGCTGGCGCTGACGTGGGCGACGCCGGACGAGATGTTCTTCCGCTCGCGGCGCCGCAGGCGCGGACTGGGATCCCTGGCCATGGACTACTTCTTCACCTTCTTCTTGCCGGCGATCGGCCGCGCCGGACCCTTGCGGGTGCGCGCGTTGGTGTGGGTCCGCTGACCGCGCACCGGCAGACCCCGGCGGTGCCGCAGGCCGCGATAGCAGCCGAGGTCCATCAGCCGCTTGATGTTCATCGCGACATCACGCCGCAGATCGCCCTCGACCCGGTACTCCCGGTCGATCACCTCGCGCAGCTTGGCGACCTCCCCGTCCGAGAGCTCGTTCACCCGGCGGCCGAAGGGGATCTCCACCCGCTCGAGGATCCTCTCCGAGCTCGTCCGCCCGATGCCGTAGATGTACGTGAGCGCCACGCCTACCGGCTTGCCGCTCGGGATGTTCACGCCCGCGATCCGCGCCACCTGTTCCTCTCCTTCCGCTCACGCTCGAACGCCGCGCCGGGCCAGACCGGCCGCACGGCCCGACGCGAAACGGCGCACCTGCCCGGAAAGTGCGGCAAATATAGGTACCTAGGCGCCGGTGTCAACGCGCCGCCTCGGCCAACACCCGGTCGATCTGCCGCGTCACGTCGTCGATCTCGGCCAAGCCGTCGACCGTGCGAAGCACGCCCCGCGCGCGGTAGTAGGGCAGGAGCGGCGCCGTCTGCGCGTGATAGGCTTCGAGCCGCGCGCGCACCGTCTCGGCGTTGTCGTCCGCCCGGCGGATGAACTCGGTCCCGCCGCAGACGTCGCACACGCCGGGCTTCTGCGTCGGCTTGAAACGGTCGTGATAGCCGGTGCCGCACTTGGCACACGTGAACCGGCCCGCGATGCGCTCGACCAGCGCGTCGTCGTCGACCGCCAGCTCGATCACCGCATCGATCGACTTGCCGCGGGCGGAGAGCAGCTCGTCCAGCGCCTCCGCCTGCGCCAGGGTGCGCGGGAAGCCGTCCAGGATGAAGCCGCCCCCGACGTCGGGGCGGTCGATCCGCTCGGCCACGAGCGCGATCATCAGATCGTCCGAGACCAGCTGGCCGGCGTCCATGGTCGCCTTTGCCTTGCGGCCGAGTTCGGTGCCGGCGGCGACCGCTTCGCGCAGCATGTCGCCGGTCGAGAGGTGCGGGATCTCGTATTTGTCCCTGATATGTGCCGCCTGGGTCCCCTTCCCGGCCCCGGGCGGGCCCAGCAGGATCAGATTCACTAGCGCCTCGCTCCCCGCAGCCGGGACTTGCGGATCAGGCCTTCATACTGGTGCGCGATCAGGTGCGACTGAATCTGCGACATGAAGTCCATGCTCACCGAGACCACGATCAGGAGGCTGGTGCCGCCGAAGTAGAACGGCAGCGCGTACTGGGAGATCAGAATCTCGGGCAGCACGCAGACCAGGGCCAGATAGATGGAGCCGACCGTGGTCAGGCGCGTGAGCACGTAGTCGAGATACTCGGCCGTGCGCTGGCCGGGCCGGATGCCCGGGATGAAGCCGCCGTGCTTCTTGAGATTCTCGGCCGTGTCCTGTGGGTTGAACACGATCGCCGTGTAGAAGAAGGCGAAGAACATGATCAGCCCGATGTAGATCAACAGGAACCCCGGCGAGCCGCGGCCGAGCCAGGCGGTGAGATCCCCTAGCCAGTCGGGTCCTGCGGCGCCGCCGAAGCTCGCCATGGTCGCGGGCATGAGCAGCAGCGAGCTCGCGAAGATCGGGGGGATCACGCCTGCGGAATTGATCTTGAGCGGCAGATGCGAGCTCTCGCCGCCGAACATGCGGTTGCCCTGCTGGCGCTTGGGGTACTGGACCAGGATCCGCCGCTGCGCCCGCTCGATGAACACGATGAAGGTGATCACCGCGACCACCATGATCAGGAGGAAGACGATCATGGCGGTGGAGATCGCGCCGGTGCGGGCAAGCTCGAGCGTGCCCGCGAGCGCGCTCGGCAGCTGCGCGATGATGCCGGTGAAGATGATCAGCGAGATGCCGTTGCCGATGCCGCGCGCGGTGATCTGCTCGCCGAGCCACATCAGGAACATGGTGCCGCCGACGATGGTCACCACGGTGATGAAGCGGAAGTACCAGCCCGGATCCACGACCGCGCTGCCCGCGGGCCCCGACATGGCCTCGAGCCCGATGGCGAGCCCGTAGCCCTGTACGGTGGCCAGGAGCACCGTGAGGTAGCGCGAGTACTGGTTGATCTTCTTGCGCCCGGTCTCGCCTTCCTTCTTGAGCTGCTCGATGGTGGGCGAGACCGCCGTCATCAGCTGCATGATGATCGACGCGGAGATGTAGGGCAGGATGCCGAGCGCGAAGATCGACATGCGCTCGAGCGCGCCGCCGGCGAACATGTTGAACATGCCCATGATGCCGCCGGCCTGCTGCTCGAAGATCTGCGCCATGACCACCGGGTCGATGCCCGGCAGCGGGATATAGGTGCCGAAGCGGTAGACGATCAGGCAGCCGAGCGCGAACCACAGCCGCTTCTTCAGCTCGGTCGCCTTGCCGAACGCGGACAGGTTGATGTTCGCGGCCAGCTGCTCGGCCATCGACGCCATGGGCGTGCTCCGCTTACGGCTCGGCCGGCGGCTCGGCGGCGCCCGCCTCGGGCGCGCTGCGCGGCTGGGCCAGAACCAGCTTGCCGCCGATCTTCTCCACGACCTCGGCAGCCTTCTTTGATGCGCTGTCCACCTCGATCGTGAGTGGCGTGGTGAGCTCCCCGCGAGCGAGCAGGCGCACGCCGTCGAGGCGGCGATTGAGGAGGCCAGCCGCGCGCAGCGCCGGGATGTCGACGGGCTGGCCCGGGTCGAGCCGGCCCGCGTCCACCGCCGCCTGCAGGCTGTCCAGGTTGATCGGCGCGTACACCTTGCGGAACGGGTTGTGGAAGCCGCGCTTGGGCAGCCGCCGGTAGATCGGCATCTGGCCGCCCTCGAACACGCCGAGGCTGACGCCGGCGCGCGCCCTCTGGCCCTTGTGCCCCTTGCCGGCGGTCTTGCCGGTGCCGGAGCCGATGCCGCGGCCGACGCGCTTCTTGGCTTTGCGCGAGCCAGGCGCGGGCGCCAGTTGGTTGAGCTTCATCGCCTGTCCTGTCCGCTTACTTGGCTTCCGCGTCGTCCTCGGCCGGCTCGACGCGCACCAGATGGTGCACCTTCGAGATGCGGCCCCGCACCTCGGGCGCGTCGGGCCAGACCCGAGAGCGTGAGATCTTGTTCAGACCGAGCCCGATCAAGGTCGCGCGCTGATCACTTTTGCGCCCGATCGGGCTCTTGATCTGGGTCACCCTGATCTTGCCGGCCGCCATCACGCCTCCGCCCGCGCTTCGCCGCCGGACCCGTCGCGCCGGCCGACGATGTCGCTCACCTTCTTGCCGCGCTTGGCGGCCACGGCGCGCGGGGACATGACCTGCCCCAGGGCATCGAAGGTCGCCTTGACCATGTTGTGCGGGTTGGACGTGCCCAGCGACTTCGCGACCACGTCGTTGATGCCCAGCGCCTCGAACACGGCGCGCATCGGGCCGCCCGCGATGATCCCGGTGCCCGCGGGCGCCGCGCGCAGCAGCACCCGGCCGGCACCGAAGTGACCCTGGACATCGTGGTGCAGGGTGCGGCCCTGGCGCAGCGGCACCCGGATCATGGCGCGCTTGGCCTGCTCGGTCGCCTTGCGCACCGCCTCGGGCACCTCGCGCGCCTTGCCGCTGCCGTAGCCGACCCGGCCCTTGCCGTCGCCGACCACCACCAGCGCGGAGAAGCCGAACCGGCGGCCGCCCTTCACCACCTTGGCGACCCGGTTGATGTTGACCAGCCGATCGACCAGCTCGCCGCCATCCTGGCGATCGTCGTCCCTATACCGTGCCATGAACCTTCCTTCCCCGGCGCTAGAACGAGAGCCCCGCCTCGCGCGCGGCATCCGCCAGCGCCTTGACGCGCCCGTGGTACCGATAGCCGCCCCGGTCGAAGACCACGGTCTCGACCCCGGCCGACTTGGCCCGCTCCGCCAGAACGCGCCCCACCTCGGCAGCCGCGCTGCGGTCGGCGCCGGTCTTGATCTCCCCGCGCAGCGTCTTGTCGAGCGAGGAGGCGGCCGCGAGCGTGCGCCCGGCCTCGTCATCGATCAGCTGGGCGTAGATGTGCTTGCCCGAGCGGAACACGCAGAGGCGCATCCGGCCCTTGCCCCGCTGGCGCAGGGCGAACCGGGTCCGGCGCCGGCGCCGCTCGAAACGATCGGCTGGCTTGACCATGGCCTACTTCTTCTTGCCTTCCTTGCGCAGGATCACCTCGTCGTCGTAACGGATGCCCTTGCCCTTGTAGGGCTCGGGCTTGCGGAAAGCGCGCACCTCCGCCGCGATCTGGCCGACCCGCTGCCGGTCCGCCCCGCTGATCGTGATCGTGGTCGGGTTCTCGCACCTGACCTCGATGTCCTCGGGCACCGCGTATTTGATGTCGTGGCTGTAGCCGAGCTGCAGGTTCAAGAGCTTGCCGTCGACCGCGGCGCGGTAGCCGACCCCGGTGATCAGGAGCCGGCGGGTGAAGCCCTGGGCCACGCCGTTCACCATGTTGGCGACCAGGGTGCGCGAAAGCCCCCACATGGCCCGGGCACGCTTCTCGTCGTCGCGTGGCTCGACGCGGATCGCGCCGTTCTCCTGGGTCAGGCGCACCTCGCGCGGCAGGGTGCGCGAGAGCTCGCCGAGCTTGCCCGCGACCGTGAGGCGCTGCCCGTCGAGGCTCACCTTGACCCCGTCGGGGATCGCGACCGGATGCTTGCCGATACGTGACATGATCAGAACACCATACAGAGAACCTCGCCGCCGATGTGCGCTTCACGCGCTTCGGCGTCGGACATCACGCCGCGCGGCGTCGAGAGGATCGCGATGCCGAGGCCGTTGTAGACGCGCGGCAGATCGTTGACCCCCGAATAGACCCGGCGGCCCGGTTTGGAAATTCGTTTCAGCTCCCGGATCACCGGCTCGCCGTTGTGGTACTTGAGCTCGATCGCGAGCTCCTTGTGACCGTGATCCTCCCGGTGGTAACCGCGAATGTAGCCCTCGCGGCGCAGGACCTCGAGCACGTTCATGCGCAGCCGCGAGGCCGGGCTCGTGACCGCGTTCTTGCGCGCCCGCTGGCCGTTGCGGATCCGGGTCAGCATGTCGCCCAACGGATCGGTAAGGGTCATCGCCCTGCTCCCTCGCTGCTCGCCCGATTCACCAGCTGGCCTTGATCATGCCGGGAATCTGGCCCGTCGAGGCGAGCTCGCGCAGGGCGATCCGGGACATACCGAACTTGCGGTAGACCCCCCGCGGGCGGCCGGTCAGCGCGCACCGGTTGCGCACGCGCACCTTGGCGCTGTTGCGCGGCAGCTTGGCCAGCGCCAACGTCGCCTCGAAACGCTCCTCGGGCGCCCGCTTGCGGTCGCGCGCGATCGCGCGCAGCTCCGCCCGGTCGCTGCGGAACTTGTCGACCAGCTTGCGCCGGTTCCGGTTCTTCTCGATCGCACTCGTCTTCGCCAAGGCTCGCTCCTCGAACTCAGCTGGCAAACGGCAGGCGGAAGTGCTGCAGCAGCGCCTTCGCCTCGGCATCGCTCTTGGCCGTCGTGCAGATCACGACGTCCATGCCGCGGATCTCGTCCACATCGTCGTAATTGATCTCCGGGAAGATGATCTGCTCCCGGATGCCGAGCGCGTAGTTGCCCCGGCCGTCGAAGCTCTTGGGCGACAGGCCGCGGAAGTCGCGCACCCGCGGCAGCGCGATCGTGACCAGCCGGTCCAGGAACTCGTACATGCGCTCGCGGCGCAACGTCACCTTGCAGCCGATCGGCATGCCCTCGCGCAGCTTGAAGTTGGCGACCGACTTGCGTGCCCGGCAGACCGCCGGCTTCTGACCGCTGATCAGCGTGAGCTCGTTGATCGCCGACTGCAGCTTCTTCTGGTCCTGCGTCGCCTCGCCCACGCCCATGTTGATCACGATCTTGTCCAGCCGTGGGATTTCCATGGGATTGCGGTAGCCGAACTCCTCCTTCAGCCTGTCCCGCACCACGTCCCGATAATGCTCGCGCAGCCGCGCCATCGCCCTTGCCCCTAACGATCGATGATCTCGCCGGAACGCTTGGCGAAACGCACCTTCCGGCCATCGTTCAAGAACTTGTAGCCGACCCGGGTCGGCTGGTTGCCGGCGGGGTCGACGTGGGCGACGTTGGAGATGTGGATCGTCGCCTCCTTCTCCATGATCCCGCCGGCGTTGCGCCCCGACGGCCGCGTGTGCCGCTTGACCATGTTCACGCCCTGCACGATCAGCCGGTCCTCGTCGCGCAGCACCTTGAGCACCTCGCCCCGCTTGCCGCGGTCCCGGCCCGTGATCACGACCACCCGGTCGCCCTTCTTCATCTTGAACTTGCGCATCGGTGCTTCCCAGGCTCACAGCACTTCCGGGGCGAGCGAGATGATCTTCATGAACCGCTTGGCGCGCAACTCGCGCGTCACCGGCCCGAAGATGCGCGTCCCGATCGGCTCGCCCTGGGCATTGATCAGCACCGCGGCGTTGCGATCGAAGCGGATCGAGCTGCCGTCGGTGCGGTGGATCTCCTTCGCCGTGCGCACGATCACCGCCTTGTGCACGTCGCCCTTCTTTACCTTGCCGCGCGGGATCGCTTCCTTGACCGCGACCACGATCACGTCGCCGATCGACGCCCACTTGCGGTGCGAGCCGCCGAGCACGCGGATGCACTGCACCCGGCGCGCGCCGGAGTTGTCGGCGACGTCGAGGTTGGACTCGGGCTGGATCATGGTCGTCGTCCCCGTCTACGGGCCGTCTCGGCTCAAGCCATGGGCTCGGCGATGCCCTCATCGCCGACGACTTCCCAGCGCTTGCGCTTGGAGATCGGCCGGCACTCCTGGATCCGCACCATGTCACCGGTCTTGTAGCGATTCTCGGCGTCGTGGGCGGCGTACTTCTTCGACATCCGGATGTACTTCTTGTACAGCGGATGCATGACCCTGCGGTCGACCCGGACGATGATCGTCTGGTCGGCCTTGTCGCTCACCACCGTGCCCTGCAGCACGCGCTTTGGCATCCCATCTTCCTCTTCAGCCGGCCCGCGCCGTCTCGTCCAGGATCGTCTTGATCCGCGCGATGTCGCGGCGCACCACGCGCACCCGGGCGGTGTTCTCGAGCTGTCCGGTCGCCTTTTGAAAGCGCAGGTTGAACTGCTCCTTCTTCAGCTCGAGCAGCTGGCCCTGCAGCTCGTCACGGCTCCTGCCGCGCAGCTCCTTCGCCTTCATCACTAGGCCTCCGCGCCGGGCCGAGCGACGAAGCGCGTGCGCACCGGCAATTTCGCCGCGCCCCGCCGGATCGCCTCCTCGGCGAGCGGCGCCGGGACGCCGTCGATCTCGAACATGATCCGGCCCGCCTTGACCGGCGCCACCCAGAACTCGACCGAGCCCTTGCCCTTGCCCATGCGGACCTCGGCCGGCTTCTTGCTCACCGGGACGTCGGGGAAGATCCGGATCCAGACCCGGCCGGCGCGCTTGAGGTGCCGGGTGATGGCACGGCGCGCGGCCTCGATCTGACGCGCGGTGACGCGCGCGTTGTCGAGAGATTTCATGCCGTAGGCGCCGAAATTCAAGTGCGCGCCGCGCTTGGTCAGCCCCTCGTTGCGGCCCTTGAACTGCTTGCGGAACTTGGTCCGTTTCGGTTGCATCATGGCGAGAGATCCTCAGCTGCGCACCGAGGCGGATTCGGAGAGCCGCTTGTCGTGCGCCGTCGGGTCGTGCTCCATGATCTCGCCCTTGAACACCCAGACCTTGACGCCGTTGGTGCCGTAGGGCGTGAACGCGGTCGCGCGCCCGAAATCGATGTCCGCGCGCAGGGTATGCAGGGGCACACGGCCCTCGCGGTACCATTCGCTGCGGGCGATCTCGGCGCCGCCCAGCCGCCCGCCGCAGCTGACCCGAATGCCCTGCGCACCCAGGCGCATGGCGGACTGCACGGCGCGCTTCATGGCGCGGCGGAACGTCACCCGCCGCTCCAGCTGCTGCGCGATGTTCTCGGCCGCGAGCTTGGCGTCGATCTCGGGCTTGCGGATCTCGACGATGTTCAGATGCACGTCGCCCGAGGTGAGCTTGGCCAGCTCCTTGCGCAGCTGCTCGATCTCCTGCCCCTTCTTGCCGATCACCACGCCCGGGCGTGCGGTGTGGATCGAGACCCTGGCCTTCTTGGCCGGGCGCTCGATCACGATCCGCGAGATGCCGGCCTGCTTGAGGCGCTTCTGCAGAAAATCCCGGATCTTGAGATCCTCGATCAGCAGATCGCGATAGTCCTTCTCCGCGTACCAGCGCGAATCCCAGGTCCGGTTGATGCCGAGCCTGAGACCTATCGGATTGACCTTGTGACCCATCAGGCCGCCTCCTCGCGTTCCTGCACGACGATGCGAAGCCTGGAAAACGGCTTCTCGATCCGCCCGACGCGGCCGCGCGCACGGGGGCGGAAGCGGCGCATGACCAGCGCCTTGCCGACGCTCGCTTCCTTGACCACCAGACGATCCACGTCGAGGTCGTGATTGTTCTCGGCATTCGCGATCGCGGACAGCAGCACCTTCCTCACGTCCCGCGCGATCCGCCGCCGGTTGAAGGCGAGCTGGGAGAGCGCCTTGTCCGCGGCCAGGCCCCGGATGGTCTGCGCCACGAGGTTCAGCTTGCGCGGGCTGGAGCGCAGAAGATGCGCGATCGCCATCGCCTCGTTCTCGCCGAGCTCGCGCTCGCGCTTCGGCTTGCTCATCGCTTCCTCCCGCTCACCGCCGACGCGCCTTCTTGTCGGCGCCGTGCCCGGTGTAGGTGCGGGTCGGCGCGAACTCGCCGAGCTTGTGGCCGACCATGTTCTCGGTCACGTAGACGGGCAGGAACTTGTGCCCGTTGTAGACCGCGAAGGTCAGGCCCACGAACTCGGGCACGATCGTGGAGCGGCGCGACCAGGTCTTGATGATCTCGTTGCGCGTCGAGGCGCGGGCCCGCTCGGCCTTGGTGAGCAGGTAGCCGTCGACGAACGGGCCCTTCCAGACGGAGCGCGGCATCGGCTCAGCCCCCCCGCTTCTTGGCCAGATGACGCGAGCGCACGATCATGCCCTGCGTCTTCTTGTTGCGCCGGGTGCGCGCACCCTTGGTCGACTTGCCCCAGGGCGTCACCGGATGCCGGCCGCCCGAGGTCCGGCCCTCGCCGCCGCCGTGCGGGTGGTCGACCGGGTTCATGGCGACGCCGCGCACCGACGGCCGCCGGCCGAGCCAGCGCTTGCGCCCGGCCTTGCCGAGATTGATGTTCTGGTTGTCGGGATTCGAGACCGCGCCCATGGACGCCATGCACTCGGCCCGCACCACCCGGATCTCGCCCGACGACAGGCGCAGCTGCGCGTAGTCGGCGTCGCGCCCGACCAGCTGGGCGTAGGTGCCGGCAGCGCGCGCCAGCTGCCCGCCCTTGCGCGGGCGCAGCTCCACGTTGTGGATGATCGTCCCGATCGGCACGTTCTTGAGCGGCGCCGCGTTGCCCGGCTTGACGTCGACGCGCTCGTCCGCGATCACCCGGTCGCCCGCCTTGAGCCGCTGCGGCGCCAGGATGTAGGCGAGTTCGTCGTCGTCGTAGCGGATGAGTGCGATGAACCCCGAGCGGTTGGGGTCGTACTCCAGCCGCTCGACGACGCCGCCCACACCCCACTTGCGCCGCTTGAAGTCGACCTTGCGGTAACGACGCTTGTGGCCGCCGCCGCGCTGCCAGGTGGTGATCCGGCCGGTGTTGTTGCGCCCACCGGACTTGCTCAGGCCCTCGGTCAGGCTCTTGACCGGCTTGCCCTTCCACAGCTCCGAGCGATCCACCAGCACGAGCTGGCGGAGCGACGGCGTGACCGGTTTGAAGTTCTTCAGTGCCATGTCGAAATCGTGCCCTAAACGCCCGTGGTCACGTCGATGCTGTGACCCTCCTCGAGCGTGACCATCGCCTTCTTGACATCGCTGCGCCGGCCCGGGCGACCCCGGAAGCGCTTCACCTTGCCGGCCTGATTGAGCGTGTTCACCGCCTTGACCTTGACCCCGAACAGGCCCTCGACCGCCTGTTTGATCTCGGGCTTGGTCGCCTCTTTGCGCACCCGGAAGGTGACCTGGTTGTGCTCCGAGGCCTGGGTCGACTTCTCCGTGATCACCGGCCCCCGGATGATGTCGTACATCTGCTCGCGGTTCACAGCAGGCGCTCCTCGAGCTGTTGCACCGCCGCCCTGGTCAGCACCAGCACGTCCCGGCGCAGGATGTCGTAAACGTTGGCGCCGACCTGTGGCAGCAGGTGGATGCCCGCGAGATTGCGCGCGGCCAGCACCAGGTTGCGGTCGAGCTCCGGCCCGTCGATCAGCAGCACCGAGGACCAGCCGAGCTTGGCGAGCCGCGCCGCGAGATCCTTGGTCCTGGGCTCCTCGAGGCGGGCTTCGTCCAGCACCACGAGCTTGCCCTCGGCGAGCTTGCTGGAGAGCGCGGACTTCAGGCCGAGCCGGCGCACCTTCTTGGGCAGGGCGATCGCGTGGTCGCGCGGCTGTGGCCCGAACGCCTTGCCGCCGCCCCGGAACTGCGGCGCGGTCGCGGCGCCGTGGCGCGCGCGGCCCGTGCCCTTCTGCTTGTACATCTTGCGCGTGGTCGCCTTGATCTCGCTCCGGCCCTTGGCCTTGTGCGTGCCCTGCCGCCGCTTGGCGAGCTGCCAGCGCACCACCTCGTGCAGAATATCCGGCCGCACGGGCTGCTCGAAGATCGCGGGGTTGAGCTCGATCGCCCCGGCCTCGCCCGCGTCCAGTGTCACGACGTTGACCTGCATCGCCCTATTCCTGCGCCTGCGTCGCCGGCTCGAAGTCGAAATGCACCTCGTCCGGGGCCTCGTCCGGCCGGTGCCCGCCCGGATAAGGGGCCGATGCCGGCAGCGAGCGCTTCACCGCGTCCCGGATGTGCACATAGCCGCCCTTCGCGCCCGGGACCGCACCCTTGATCAGGATGATCTGGCGCTCCCGGTCGACCCCCATGACCTCGAGATTCTGCGTCGTCACCCGGCGGGCGCCCATGTGCCCGGCCATCTTCTTGCCCTTGAACACCTTGCCCGGGTCCTGGTGCTGGCCGGTCGAGCCGTGCGAGCGATGCGAGATCGAGACGCCGTGACTGGCGCGCAGGCCGCGAAAGCCCCAGCGCTTCATGCCGCCGGCGAAGCCCTTGCCGATGCTGGTGCCGGTCACGTCCACGAACTGGCCGACCACGAAGTGCTCGACCCCGAGCGCCGTGCCCGGCTCCAGGACCGCGGCCTCGTCGACCCGGAACTCCGCGAGCTTCTGCTTGGGCGCCACCTTGGCCTTGGCGAAATGGCCGCGCATCGGCTTGGTCACGTTCTTGGTCTTCGCCGTGCCGATGCCGAGCTGCACCGCGCTGTAGCCGTTCGTCTCCGGGCGCCGCGACGCCACGACCTCGCAGCCCGCGATCCGCAGCACGGTCACGGGCACGTGGCTGCCATCGGCGCCGAACAGGCGGGTCATGCCGATCTTCTCGGCCAAAAGCCCGGTCCGCATGGGTCCTCGTCCTCCGCTCCCGCCGGCCCTAAACCTTGATCTCGACGTCGACGCCGGCCGCGAGGTCGAGCTTCATCAGCGCGTCCACGGTCTGCGGTGTCGGGTCGACGATGTCCAAGAGCCGCTTGTGAGTCCGGATCTCGAACTGCTCGCGCGACTTCTTGTCGATGTGCGGCGAGCGCAGCACCGTGAAGCGCTCGGTCCGCGTCGGCAGCGGGATCGGGCCGCGTACGCGCGCCCCGGTCCGTTTCGCCGTGCTGACGATCTCGCGCGCCGATTGGTCAAGCACCCGGTGGTCGAACGCCTTCAGGCGGATCCGGATGTTCTGCGTGTCCACAGCCATGAGTTCACCCGTACTCTATCGGCGCGCGATCTCGTCTATTCGATGATCGAGGCGACGACGCCGGCGCCCACGGTGCGCCCGCCCTCGCGGATCGCAAAGCGCAGGCCCTCCTCCATCGCGATCGGCGAGATCAGGTTCACCTTCATCGTGATGTTGTCCCCCGGCATCACCATCTCGGTC
>CAZXYL010000218.1:0-2114 GCA_964644915.1 uncultured Geminicoccaceae bacterium | reverse complement strand
GGGCCGAGCAGGAAGTCCTTGAGCTCGGGGCGGTGCGAGCCCATGACGATCAGATCGGCCTTGACCGTCTCGGCGGCGTGCAGGATCTCCTGGTAGATCTTGCCCTGGGCGATGATGCAGCGCGACGCGATGGTGCGCGGCACCTGCTCGGCCGCGAACTCCTTGAGCTGCTTGGCGAGCTGCTGGCGCGCCTTGGCCTCGTAGCCCTCGGGGAAGTACTGCCCGACCAGGGGCAGGCCGAAATCGGGCATCACGGTCAGAAGGTGCAGCTTGGCCTGGAAGGTCTCGCACAAGGAGACCGCGACCGGCAGGGCCTTGCGCCAGGAGTGCTTGTCCGAGAGGTCGATCGGCACCAGGAGATTGCGGAACATCGGCGTCCTTTTTGTACCACTCGCCGGCGCGGCTCGGCCGTCGCCGGCAGGCCGTTAATCCTCGCCCGCGGCGGCCGGCGCCGGCTCGTGCGCCCGCTCCGGCTCGCGGCGGCGGTACTGCAGCCAGGCGACCAGCCCCAGCAGCAGCAGCGCCGGCACGAACATCCACTCCTTGGCCGGGCGGTCGGCGGGCACCAGCACGGAAGTGATGTTGTAGCCGAAGTCGAGGCCGTAGCGCTCGGCCGGGCTCCCGAAGTCGACGTTGGTGATCTGCACCTGATCGCCCATCTCCATGACCATGAGGCCGGCGCGCTGCAGGCGCTGGATCGCCGGGCCCGGCTCGCCCACCGGCAGCATCACCACCTTGCTGACCTCGCGCCCGCGCATGTCGATGCCTTCGACCGTGAGGCGCAGATGACCGCCGGCGGGCTTCCCCTCGACGATCTGGTTGAGCTCGGTCGGCGACCGGCGCTCGAACTCGGGCTCGATCATGTCCATCCAGAAGCCCGGCCGAAACAGGGTGAACGCCACCAGGAGCAGCGCCGCGATCTCCCACACGCGGCAACGCACCAGGAACCAGGCCTGGGTCGCAGCGGCGAACGCCAGCATGGCGACCACCGCGCCGAACACGGTCACCGCCAGATGCCACCAGCTCTCGATGCCGATGAGGAGCAGGTTGGTGTTGAAGATGAAGATGAACGGCAGGGCGACCGTCCGCATGCTGTAGTAGAACGCCTGCAGGCCGGTCCTGATCGGGTCGCCGCCGGAGACCGCGGCGGCGGCGAACGAGGCGAGCCCCACCGGCGGCGTCACGTCGGCCATGAGCCCGAAATAGAACACGAACAGGTGGACCGCGATCAGCGGCACGATCAGGCCGGACTGCGCGCCCAGCTCGACCACGATCGGCGCCATGAGCGTCGCGACGATGATGTAGTTGGCGGTGGTGGGAAGCCCCAGCCCGAGGACCAGGCTCATGGCCGCGACCAGGAGCAGCATGGCGATCAGGTTGCCGCCGGAGATGAACTCGACCACCTCGGTCAGCACGAGGCCGATGCCGGTCATGCCGACGGTGCCGACGATGATGCCGGCGGCGGCGGTGGCGACGCCGATCCCGATCATGTTGCGGGCGCCGGCCACCAGACCTTCGAGCAGGTCGACCACGCCCTGCCGGAGGGCGGCGCCGTAGTCGTGGCGGCCGCGCAGGAAGGCGAGGAGCGGGCGCTGCGTCAGCAGGATGAAGACCATGAACGCGACCGCGTAGAAGGCCGAGAGCCCAGGCGAGAGCCGCTCCACGATCAGGCACCAGACCAGGACCACGACCGGCAGGAGAAAGTGCAGGCCGCTGTTGACCGTGGGTTTGGTCTCCGGCAGCTCGACCACCTCGGCGTTCGGATCGTCGAGCTCGAGCTCCGGGTAGCGGGCCGCGTTCCAGAGCAGGCCGAGATAGGCGACGAGCACGATGATGGCCACGATCAGATTCGCGGTCTCGCCGAAGGCGTCGCGCATCCAGCCGATGCCGTAGTAGACCAGGCCCGAGAGGATGATCAGGCTCGCCACCGTGATGCCGAAGTTGAAGACGCTCTGCAGGAAGGTGGACCGGCTGCGTCGGGGCAGGCCCCGCATATCGGCCTTCAGCGCCTCGAGATGGACGATGTAGAACAGCGCGATATAGGAGATGACGGCGGGCAGGAAGGCGTGCTTGATCACCTCGACGTAGGGGATGCCGACGTACTCGACCATGAG
>CAZXYL010000217.1:0-8922 GCA_964644915.1 uncultured Geminicoccaceae bacterium | reverse complement strand
CGTTCCGATGCGGCGACGTCGCTCTCGCTCACCCGGCCGGGGCAGCCGGCGCCGCCGCATCGCTCTCGCCCTCGTCGAAGCCGCTCGCGACCAGGGCGGCGAGCGCGTCGAGCGCACTCTGTGCCTCGTTGCCCCGGGCGCTGATCTGCAGCGTCGAGCCGAGCGCGGCGGCCAGCATCATCAGCCCCATGATCGAGGTCCCGGGCACCGCCACCCCGTCCTTGGCGACCTCGATCTCGGCATCGAAGCGCTCGGCGAGGCGCACGAACCGGGCCGCAGCGCGGGCGTGCAGCCCGCGACGGTTCACGATCGCGACCTCACGCCGCTGCCAGGGCGCGCCGTCGTCGCCGGAGCCCGGGGACGCCGCCGCCATCCCGCTTCAGCTCTTGTCGACGCTCAAGAGCGTACTCGCGACGTTGATGTACTTGCGGCCGGCCTCCTGGGCGCTCACTACCGCCTGCTCGAGCGTCTCGCTCTCGCGCACGCTCGCGAGCTTGATCAGCATCGGCAGGTTGACCCCGGCGATGATCTCGACCCGGCCCTTGTCCATGATCGAGATCGCGAGATTCGACGGCGTGCCGCCGAACATGTCGGTGAGCAGGATCACGCCCGAGCCGTCGTCGACCGCCTCGACCGCGGCCAGGATATCGAGGCGCCGCTGCTCGATGTCGTCATCCGGGCCGATCGAGATGGCGCGCATGTTGGGCTGGTCGCCGACCACGTGCTCCATGGCCGCGATGAACTCCTCGGCGAGCCGGCCGTGGGTGACCAGAACCAACCCGATCATCAGTTCCCCTTTCCGATCGGCAACCCGAGCAGCGCCTCGGGGTCCGGGTCGTGGTTGGCCTCGGGCGCATCCCGGTGATGGACGATCACCGACCAGCCGGCGGCGCGCAGGCGCTCCGCGAAGCTCTCGGCGACCACGATCGAGCGGTGGCGGCCGCCGGTGCAGCCGAACGCGACGGTGAGATAGCTCTTGCCCTCGCGCTGGTAGAAGGGCAGCAGCGGCAGGAGCGTGTCCTCGAGCCGCGCGAGCAGGGGCGCGAAGCTCGCGTCGCCCTCGACGTAGCGCCGCACGTCGGCATCGCGGCCCGTCCTGGCGCGCAGCTCGTCGACGTAATGCGGGTTGGCGAGAAAGCGCACGTCGAACACGAGATCGGCCTCGCGCGGCAGGCCGTAGCGGTAGGCGAAGGAGACGATCGAGATGATCATCCGGTCGCCCATCGGACCCTTGAAGTGACCGGCCAGAAGGCGGCGCAGGTCGCCCGGCGAGAGCTGGGAGGTATCGATCACCAGATCCGCGCGCTCGCGCAGGGGTGCGATCAGCTGCCGCTCCCGGACGATGCCGTCGGTGACCGGGCGATCGCCGGCGAGCGGGTGGCGCCGGCGCGTCTCGGTGAAGCGGCGCCGCAGCACCTCGTCGTCGCAGTCCAAGAAGACGAGCCTGACCTCCGGGCCGCCGGGGTCGGGCGGCGGCTCGAGCAGATGGCGCAGGGCCAGCGGATCGAACGCCCGGGTGCGGCAGTCGATGCCGATCGCGAGCTGCCAGTCCACGCGATCGCCCGGGCGCACCACGAGACTCAAGAGGTTCAGCGGCAGATTGTCGACCGCCTCGAAGCCGAGGTCTTCCAGCGCCTTGAGGGCCGTGGTGCGGCCCGCGCCTGACATGCCGGTGACCAGCACGATCCGGCTCATCGCAGGGTCACGCGAAGCGCTCCGCACCGAGCGCGAGGCGCACGATCGCCGCGGCCGACGGCCGCATCGGATCGAGCCGCACGCACGGCAGCTCGACCCCGAGCAGGAGATAGGGCTCGGGCGCCGGCAGGCGTGGCCCGGCCCCGTCCGGCTCCAGCTGGACCACCAGCCCCAGCGGCACCGCGGCGCGGAACGGCAGCTTCAGGATGCCGACGCCACGGATCTCGAGCAGGCCGGCGAGCGCTTCCGGCGGCCAGGCGACGAGCGCGTCCGCCCGGCACGTGATCAGGACCTGATCGTCCGCGACCAGCGTGCCGCCGCCGACGATCAGACGCGCCGCGAGATCGGACTTGCCGCTGCCCGAAGCCCCGAGCAGGAGGACGCCCCGGCCCTGCATGTCGACGCAGCTCGCATGCAGTCGTGCTTCGCCGGCTCGCGGGTGGCCTCGGGCGCCGCCGGGGCTGGTCTCGATCGAGACCGCATCGTCCGGCGCGGATACGCTCACGCGGCGTGGGACTCCGTCTTCTGGGTCAGGGTGCGATAGATCGCCTGGCGGTCCTGCTCGTGGCGCAGCCGCTCGCGCACCGAAGCATCGCGCAGCAGCCGGGAGATCCGGGCGAGCGCCTTCAGGCTCTCGGTGTCCGCCGCGTTGGGGGCGAGCAGCAGGAAGATCAGATCGCTCGGCTGCTCGTCCAGCGCCTCGAAGTCGACCGGATGGTCCAGCCGGGCGAACACGCCGACCACCCGGTCCAGCTCGTCGAGCTTGGCATGCGGGATCGCGATCCCGTGTCCAATGCCCGTCGTGCCTAGCCGCTCGCGCTCCATGAGCGCATCGAGCAGCCGCTGCTGGTCCAGGCCAACCAGGCTCGCAGCCTGGCGGGCCAGCTCTTTGAGCACCTGCCGTTTGCTGCGACAGGACTTGACGTTCAGAAGGACCCCCTCGGGGGCTACGATATCGGCGATCTCGACCATGCCACAACCGTCACCACTGGAGCCTCAGCGGTCGCGGCCGAGCGACGGGCGGTTCCCCGACGATCGTACGGACCAAGGCTCAGATTGACCGTGCGTCATCAATGCGCCAATCCGGCGGCGCGAGGCTCAAGCCGCATCATGGGATGCCAGCTGTCGCTGGCCAGGTTAACGACGCTCCACGACCGCCCGTTCCGGACACGCTGTCGACGCCCCTGAGTGTCACGGCGCAACGGAGCGGAGGAGCATGAGCCCAAATACCCCATCAGGCAAGCCTTAATGCCTTGGCCCGGCGTCGCTGCACGGACGACGGTATAGATAGGGATTCGCGGTACTTCGCGACAGTCCGGCGCGCGATCGCGACGCCCGCGACCCGCAGGACGTCGACGATCTGATCGTCCGAGAGCACGTGCTCGGGATCCTCGCGGTCGATCAGGCTCTTGATCTGCTGGCGGATCGCCTCGGCCGCATGCGATGTGCCATCGCCATTCCCCGGCAGGGCGTTGGAGAAGAAGTACCGGAACGCGAAATTGCCGCGCGGCGTCGCGATGTACTTGTCGGCGGTCGCGCGCGACACCGTGCTTTCGTGCAGCTCGGTCGCCGCGGCAATTTCGCGCAGCACGAGCGGGCGCAGATGTTGTACCCCGTGCTGCAGGAAGCCCTTCTGCCGCTCGACCACCGCCTCGGCCACCCGCAGCACGGTCCGTGCCCGCTGGTCGAGGGCCTTGACCAGCCAGTTGGCGGACTGGAAGCGCTCGCTCGCATACGCCTTGGCGCTCTTGTCGCGCGCCCGCAGGCTGAGGTCCGTGTAGTACGCGGTGTTGACCAGGATTCTCGGCAGGGTCGCATTGTTCAGCTCCACCCGCCACCCGCCGCCGGAGAGCGGGTAGACGAAGATGTCCGGCACCACGGCGTGCACCGTCTCCTGCGCGAAGGCGAGGCCCGGCTTGGGATTGAGCGCCTTGAGCTCGGCGATCATCTCCGGCAGGTCGTCCGGCAGCACGCCGCAGGCCCTGATCAGCGCCGGGAAATCCAGCTGCGCCAGCAGATGCAGGTGATCGAGGAGCGCCTGCATCGCCGGGTCCAGCCGGTTCCTCTCGCGCAGCTGTTGGGCCAGGCACTCCTTCAGCGAGCGCGCGCAGACCCCCGGCGGGTCGAAGGCCTGCAGCCGGGCGAGCACCGTCTCGACCCGCTCGAGGGGGCAGCCAAGTCGGGTGGCGATCTCCTCCAGATCGGCGTGCAGATAGCCCGCCTCGTCCACCAGGTCGATCAGATGCATGCCGATCAGCCGGTCCGGCCCGTCCGGCAGGTCCAGGTGCAGCTGCATCGCCAGATGCTCGCGCAGCGTCGTGGGCCGGCTCAGGCGTTCGCCGACGTCGTCCACATCGTCGCTGAAATCGGCCGGGCCGCCGCGTCCGACCGGCGCCAGGCAGGCGACGCCGAGCCCGGCGGGCAGCTCCTCCCGCTGCGGGTCGCCCCAGCCGTCCTCGCTCGACCCCGACCAGCCGTCCCCGGCCTCGGCTTCGGCGGTCGATGCCATCGCGAGCTGCCCGGTGAGCGCTTGGCCTCCCTCGGCGCCCGCGCCCGCCGGGTCGTCGTCGACCGGCGAGGCGCGCTCGTCCGGCGCCTCCTGTTGCTCCAGAAACGGGTTCTGCTCGAGCTCCTGCTCGACGTAGGCCGACAACTCCAGGTTCGAGAGCTGCAGCAGCTTGATCGCCTGCTGCAGCTGCGGCGTCATGACCAGCCCTTGGGTCTGACGCAGATCGAGGCGCAGCGACAGCGACATGGGGGAGCTACAGGCTGAAGCGGTCCCCGAGATAGACCCGGCGTACGCTTTCGTCCGCCACGATCTCGTCGGGGCGCCCCTCCATCAGCACGCGGCCTTCATGGAGGATGCAGGCGCGATCGATGATGTCGAGCGTGTCGCGGACGTTGTGATCCGTGATCAGCACCCCGAGGCCGCGGTCCTTGAGGTGCCCGACCAGGGTGCGGATATCCGCGACGTTGATCGGATCGATGCCGGCGAGCGGCTCGTCCAGCAGCATGAAGCCCGGCTCGGAGGCGAGCGCCCGGGCGATCTCGACCCGGCGCCGCTCGCCGCCGGACAGCGCCAGCGCGCGCGCGCGCCGCAGATGGGTGAGCGAGAACTCGGCCAGCAGGGCGTCGAGCCGTGCCTCGCGCTTGCTGCGCACCGGCTCTACCACCTCCAGCACCGAGCGGATGTTGCCTTCCACCGTCAGCCCGCGAAAGATCGAGGCCTCCTGCGGCAGATAGCCGATGCCGAGCCGGGCGCGGCGGTACATGGGCAGGGTGGTGATGTCCACGCCGTCCAGGCTCACGGTGCCGTAATCCGCCTGCAGCAGGCCGGTCATGATGTAGAAGCAGGTGGTCTTGCCGGCCCCGTTCGGGCCGAGCAGGCCCACGGCCTCGCCGCGGCGCACCGACAGGCTCACGTCCCTGAGCACGAAGCGGCCCTTGAACTGCTTGCCGATATTGTGGGCCGAGAGTCCGGCCGCGGGCGGCCCGCGGTGCGGCCCGGGCCGCTCGCCGAGCGGCTCGGGCGCGGTCGGTGCCGTGCCGACGAGATGGGGTCGCGTGCGCATGGCGGGGCTACTCCGCAGACGCCGGGTTGGGGCCGGGCGGCGGCCGGAGCGCGGAGCCGGGGTTGCCGCCGCCC
This sequence comes from uncultured Geminicoccaceae bacterium, assembly GCA_964644915.1. Taxonomy (GTDB): domain Bacteria; phylum Pseudomonadota; class Alphaproteobacteria; order Geminicoccales; family Geminicoccaceae; genus CAZXYL01. Next base: position 3,581 of record CAZXYL010000217.1, on the reverse strand, counting down.
GCGCTCCCCTCGGCGCTGGCACTCGGGCCGGCGCCCGTCCCGGACCCGCTGGCGGGAGTGAAGATCGCGCGCACGCGCTCGGACGGCTCGCCGCCCTCGGCGCTCGGAACCGCCGCCAGCACCCGCGAGCGACCGCTTGCCAGATCGAGCTCCAGGCGCGCGCCGCGGATCACGTTCTCCTCGCGGGTCAGAACCACCGAGCCCTCGAGCGTCACCAGATTGCCCATCACATCGTAGACCCCCACCTCACCTTGCGCAGTCTCCATCGGAGACGTCAGGAAAACGTTGCCCACCGCCTCGATGCGGCGGATCGTCCCACCATCGCCGGCGACGGCCGGCTCCTCCTGCTCGCCGCTGCGGTAGTGCACGCGCAGCTGATCCGCGCTCAGCACCAGCTCCCCCTGCACCGCGTCGACGTTGCCGGTGAAGGTCGCCACGCGCTCGTTCTGCACCACCTCGAGCGTGTCCGCGGTGATCTCGATCGGCAGCGAGGAATCGTGCTGCAGCGTCTGCGCGCCGGCCGTCGGGACCTGCGCCCAGAGCAGCGCCAGCGCGACGGGCGCCGCAAGGCGGGCCGCCAGGGGCCGGCCGGTGCCTCTCACGAGGCCTCGCCGCCGCCCGCTCGGGACGGAAGCGTCACGCGCACGCGGCCCTCGAAACGCAGCACGTCGCCGCCGTCGCGGATCTCGAAGCGCTCGGCCGACAGGGTGCCCGCGGGCCCGCTGCCGGTGACCGGTTCGCGGCCGATCACCATGCCCTGGCCGAGATGGACCCGCGCGCTTCGCGTCTCGAAGCGATAGCCGTCGGTCGTGGTGAGCTCGATCCCGCCGTCGAGATCGAGCTTCTCGTTGTCGCGATAATAGATCCCGGCGAGCGCCATCAGGTGCACGTCGCGCTGCCCGGCGCGGGCGATCTCCGCCGCGAGATTGTCGAGATGGACCCGGTTCGGGTGCGCCGGATCCATGGTCGCGGTATCGGCGGTGACCGCGTAGGGCTCGGCGTTGCGGGTCTGGCCGACGTAGCGGGGCTTCTGCATGCGCATCGCGTCCACGTCGACCACCTGGTCGGTGCGCAGCATCGGCATGATCAGGCTGCCGTAGCCGCTGATGTGCGGCCAGAGCACGACCAGGCCGATCAGGAACAGCGCGATGGCGGGCAGGACAAAGCGCAAAAAGTCGACCAGGCGGCTGTGCCGGCTGGCCAGCCGCATCGCCTGGCGCGCTGCGAGCCCCGCCTCGCCCGCAGCCGCCTTGCGCCGCCAGCCCATCTCAGGCCACCCCGGCGCGCAGGCAGTCGTGCATGTGCAAAAGGCCCACCGGGCGGCCGTCCTCGACCACGAAGAGCACGGTGATCGCGCACGCGTTCATGATCGCCAGCGCCTCGGCGGCGAGCGCCTGCGGTCGAATCGCCTTCGCCGCCGCCGTCATGACGTCGGCGGCGGCGCGCTCCAGAAGGTCCGGGCTCATCTGCCGGCGCAGGTCGCCATCGGTGATGATCCCGGCGAGGTCGCCGCGGCCATTGACCACGCCGACGCAGCCCAGGCGTTTCGCCGTCATCTCGAGCAGCGCATCGGCCATCTTCACCTCGAGCGCGACCAGCGGCAGGGCATCGCCCCGGTGCATCAGCTGCTCGACCCGGATCAGCTTCTTGCCCAGTTTGCCGCCGGGGTGCAACAGGCCGAAATCCTGCGTCCCGAAGCCCCGGCGCTCGAGCAGTGCCACGGCGAGGGCATCGCCGAGCGCCAGCATGGCCGTGGTCGAGGTCGTGGGCGCCAGGCCCATCGGGCAGGCCTCGGCGCGCGCCGGCAGCAGCAGCACGAGATCCGCCGTCTCCGCGAGGCTGCTCTCGGCCCGCCCCAGGATGGCGAGCAGCGGGATCGAGAAGCGCCGCGTGTAGGCGACGATATCCGCAAGTTCCGGCGTCTCGCCGGAGTTGGACAGAGCCAGCACCGCGTCGGTCCCGGTGATCATTCCCAGATCACCATGACTGGCCTCCGCCGGATGAACGTACAATGAAGGCGTGCCGGTGGAGGCGAACGTCGCCGCGATCTTGCGCGCGATATGCCCGCTCTTGCCCATGCCGGTGACCACGACGCGGCCGCGGGTCGCGGCCAGGCGGTCGACTGCGGCCTCGAAGGTGCCGTCGAGCCCGGCCCCGAGTTCCCACAGCGCTTCGGCCTCGGCGCGCAGCACCCGGCGTGCCGCCGCGAGCGCCGGCGCGTCGTGGGTCTGCCCGACGGCGGTGATGTCCTGAAGTTTGGCAGCACTCATGTCCTTGACCGAAGTCCCACTCGGTTCGGAACCACGCCTCATGCGCAATCCCGGCGTCCGCACGCTACGGTTCGACCAGCCCGCCCCGTCCGTCCGGCGTGCCAAGGCAGAAGCGCCGCCCTCGGCTTATGTATCGGCACTGCAAACGACTATATGGGCATCCAGGGGAAGTGCCGTCAACGCGGCCGGCGGTCGCCCCCGACGCCCGGGCCTCAATAGGCGAAGATGTCCATCTGCGCCCAGCCGGCGAGGTCCAGCTCCGCCCGGCGGGGCAGAAAGTCGAAGCAGGCCTGCGCCAGCTCCGTCCGGCCCTCGCGCTCCAGCATGGCGTCCAGCCGCTCGCGCAGGCGGTGCAGGTGCAGGACGTCGTTGGCGGCGTAGCTGAGCTGCGCCTCGGAGAGCGCGGGCGCGCCCCAGTCCGAGCTCTGCATCTGCTTGGTCAGCTCGATCCCGAGCAACTCCTGGCACAGATCCTTTAGGCCGTGCCGGTCGGTGTAGGTGCGCGCGAGCTTGGAGGCGACCTTGGTGCAATACACCGGCCTGCACATCACGCCGAGGTAGTGCTTGAGGATCGCAAGATCGAAGCGCGCGAAGTGGAACATCTTCTCCACCTGCGGGTCGACGAGCAGGCGGCCCAGATTGGGGGCCGCGATCTCACCCGTGGGGAACCGCACCAGATGACACGCGCCGTCGCCCGCGGAGAGCTGGACCAGGCAGAGCCGGTCGCGGCGCGGGTTCAGGCCCATCGATTCGGTGTCGAGCGCCACCACCGGCCCCAGATCGAGGCCCGCGGGCAGATCGTGCTCGTGCAAGGAGATCGACGGCATCTCGTGATCCATCCGACCCGAGGCTCCTGTTGGCGGACCGGCCACAGCCTACCAGCGCCGACCGCCCGGCGCGAGGTGTAGCGCGCCGTGGGTAAAGCCGAAATGAAGCCGCTCGGGGGGATGGTGCCCAGGAGAGGACTCGAACCTCCACGGCCTTGCGACCGCTAGCACCTGAAGCTAGTGCGTCTACCAATTCCGCCACCTGGGCCAAGCCCGGCCTGGATGTACGCTCTCCACCCCAGATCGTCAAGAGAACCAGTACGGCGCCGGCCGCACCCGCGCGGGGCGCGACCGTTTTCTTTTGGGCACGCCCGGGTATAGTCCAGCCGCTGGCCCGAGCGTCTTCGAGAGGTGAATCCGTGAGCCTGCACGGCAAGATGAGCAACCGCCTGGTCACCATCTTCGGCGGGACCGGGTTCATCGGGCGACACCTGGTGCGGCGGCTCGCGGCGGAGGGCGCGCGGATCAAGGTGATCAGCCGCAA
>CAZXYL010000216.1:0-1711 GCA_964644915.1 uncultured Geminicoccaceae bacterium | reverse complement strand
CGAACGCCGCCTCGACCCGACGGCCGACTGAGCGTGCAAAACCGAACAGGTCGCGGTTTGGCCGCGCGCTACAGGCTGTGCGCGGCGGCGACCAGGACGGCGAGCTTGGCGCGGGCGAGGTCGCGCCGGAGCAGGCCCAGGCCACAATCGGGCGCGGCGATCAGCCGCTGCGGATCGATATGCTCCTGCGCCCGGCGCAGCCGCTCGCGCACCTCCTCCACCTCCTCGACCCGGCTCCTCGCGATCGCGATCACGCCCAGGATCACGGTGGTGCGGGCGAAGCGCTCCAGCAGCGCCAGATCGTTCGGGCGGTGCGCGTCCTCGATCGAGACCGCATCGATCATGGCGAAGTCCAGGGGCTCGGCGAGCTCGAGATAGGCCTCCTGGGGTGCTTTGGGGTAGTCCTCGGCGTCCAGCCGGTCGGGGTAGCCGCAGCAGATGTGGACGACGCGGGTCGTGCTCTTGGGCACTTTGTGGAAGCAGCGCTCCAGGTGCTCGATGCCGAACGCCCGCGCATCCTCGGCCTTGCGCGCGAACACCGGCTCGTCGATCTGGATCACGGGGCAGCCGGCATCGGCCAGGCGGCGGATCTCGACGTTCAAGGCATCCGCCAGCGCCGCCCCCCGGGCGCGCGGGTCGTCCTGGTAGAAGGTGTCCGCCACGCTGTCGCCGATGGTGAGCGGCCCGGGCAGGGTGATCTTGACCGGCTTGCGCGTGGCGCTCTGGGCGATCTGCCAGTCGCGCACCAGGAACGGCGGGCCGGCCACGACCGGTCCCGTAATCGTGGGCAGGCGCGCCGCGTAGTGGCCGCGCATCTCCTTCTCGGTCAGGCGCTCGAAGTCGATGCCGCGCAGATGGCGGCAGTGGTAGTGGATGTAGTTCTCGCGCCGGATCTCGCCGTCGGTCGGGATGTCGATGCCGAGCTCGTCCTGCTCGCGCACCACCTCGACCGTGGCCCGGTCCAGGATCTCCTGGAGCCTGGGGCCGTACTGGCGCAGCGTCTCGGCGTAGCCGGCCGTGGGCTCGGCCGTATCGGTGCCGCCGTCCTTCTGGAACCAGTCCTGGACGGGGACGGTCTCGGGCTTGGGCCAGGCTCCGATCGTGGTGGTCAGCATGCTCCGCTGCTCCCTCGCGCCGCGGTCAAAGCAGGCGCGGCGCGGTGCCGCTGCGCGTGCTCAAGGCGATTCTACTACGGCACCGTCCTCAATGGCGTCGTGATGGCGATGGTACCTCAATCAGCTTAGGGGCCCGAACATCCATCTCGGCTGGATGGCCGAATGGAAGCGGGTCTCGATCGAGGATATGGCGAACGCGATCAAGGAAGTCGGGGCCGATCACTTCGTCCTCGCGAGCGACCTCGGCCAGACCGGCAACCCGATCCATCCCGACGGCGTGGAGATGATGATGCGCGGCCTCGAGGCCGAGGGGATCTCGCGCGAGGACATCGAGAAGATGATGGCGGACAACCCGGCGCGGCTGCTCGGTCTCGACGAAAAAGACTGAGCCTCGGGACGGACGGTACGGGAGGAGAGACGGCGTCTGCGCCTCTCCTCCGCAGCCCGTTTGGCGCCTACTCGATTTGGAGGATCTGCTTGGCCTCGGCGAGCGCGGCCATCGACTCCTCGTGCTGACCCTCCTCGTGCAGGCGCTCACCCTCGGCCCGCAGCTCCTCCACCTGCTGCCGCTCCTCGTCGGTGAGGTCGGCGGTGGG
>CAZXYL010000215.1:0-1777 GCA_964644915.1 uncultured Geminicoccaceae bacterium | reverse complement strand
GACCGCGATGGTCCCGTTCACGCCCGGCTCCGCCACGGTCCCCGCGAGCGTGAGGTCGATCGCCAGGTCGCCCCGCAGACGCTGATCGTCGAGCCCGATCAGATCGTCGATGCGGGCGAGATCCATCCGCGCCGCGAACTCGCCCTGCAGCTCGCCGTCCGGCGGCAGCTCGAACACGAACGGCTGCAGCTGGACGTTCGCCGGCAGGCTCGCGGTGAGGGTCATGGGCGTCGCCGTGACGCCGCTCGCCCGCACCTCGACGCTCAGGCGCCCGGCGCCGAGCTGGGCGGTGGCCGTCACGCGCAGCGGCGGCAGCTCGGCCAGCGCCGCCTCGGGTGAGGTGACATCCCCGAGCTCGATCTCGAGCTCGCCGCGCGGGTCCGCCGGCGAGCCGCTGAGCGTGAGCGTGGCATCCGCGCGCCCGGCCAGATCCGGCGCTCCGAAGCGGGTCAGGACCTCGAGCGGCAACCCGGCGACGCGGACGTCGGCGGCGACCTGGTCGGCAGCCATGCGGAACTCCGCGGCGACCTCCGCCTGCGCCCAGCTCAGCCGGAGCGGCAGAACCTCGATCGTCTCGTCCGCGAGCCGGATCTCGGCCGGCGCGAGCAGGCGCAAGGGCTCGTCCGCGACCTGGCCGCTCAGCTCCGCGACGCGCACCGTCACCACCTCTGCCAGCGCCACCTCACCCGAGGTCTGCAACGAGAACGTGACCGCCGCCTCGCCGTCGAGGGATGCGGTCAGCGTGATCGCATCGAGGCTGCCGCTCGCCTCGATCTCGGCCCGATCCAGCCGCAGGCCCTCCCGTTGCAGGGCGGTGATGTCCACGCTCGCCTGGATCTGCGGGTCGCCCAGGGCGTCGGTCACGGCCGCCTCGAGACCGAGGCGGCGGACCGCGCCAAACTCCGTGCGCAGCTCCTGGCCATCGAGGCTCAGCGCCGCGGTCTGCGCGCCGTTCTCGGGTGAGAGGCGCAGATCGAACTCGAGCCGGCCGCGCGCGCTGATCGGCAACAGCGGCTCGAGGCGCGAGATCTCCTGTATCCTTCCCTGCAGCGTGCCGTCGATCAGACCGGTCGCGAGGTCGGCAGCGAGCGCGCCCTCGGCCCTGGCGCCCGGGATCTGCAGCACGAGCTCGTCCAGCCGGAGCTGCTCCGCTGCGAGCCGATAGCGGGTCTCGACGGAGGTCGCGATCCCCAGGGCAGTGAGCCCGAGCTGGAGTGAGCCCTGCGGCGTGTCGATGAGATCCGCCGCGGTGAGGCGCAGCGCCACGTCCCGCAGCACCTGGCCGGCGATCAGAAGCTCCGGGCTGCGCGCTTCGAGCAGGGCTTCGGGCGCGTCGAGCGTGCCGCCGAGGGTCGCCGCGAGCCGCAGGCTGCCGCCGATGCTCTGGTCGAGCACCGGCTCGAGCGCCTGGAGCTCCGGCAAGGTCAGGAACAGCTCGCCGCTCAGCGCCTGCTCCGGCAATTCGAGGCCGAGATCGCCCGTGAGCTGGATATGCGCGGCTTCGATCTCGAGCCCGCTCGCCTCGACACGAACGTTGGGGTTCCAAAGCCCCGCTCCCCTGAGGGTCACGCGGGAGCCCAGCAGCTCTGCGGCACCGCGCGGCAGGCCCTGCAGCTCGTCCAGCACCCCGGAGACGTCGGCCTGCAGCACATCGCCGCCTTCGGGCACCCGCAGCGCCGCCCTGAGCTCCAGCCGGCCGCCCAGGGCCTGGCCAATGGCTTCGGTGAGCTGCGTGAGATCGCCCACGTCCAGCGTCAGGTCGAGGGCGGCTGCCTGG
>CAZXYL010000214.1:0-2654 GCA_964644915.1 uncultured Geminicoccaceae bacterium | reverse complement strand
GTCAAGCTCACCAAGCTCGCCAAGCGTTACGAGGCGATGGTGCGGGTGCGCGCCGGCGCGGGCGAGGACTGGGTCAACGCCAAGTCGCCCAACCGGGTCATGAAGCTGAAGGCGCGCCACGGCGAGACGGTCTCGTTCGAGGCGGAAGGCCCCGATGCCGCCGATGCGGTCCAGGCGCTGGTCGCATTGGTCGAGCGGAACTTCGATGAGTGAGCTGCGCGGCGAGACCGTGATCCAGGGCATTCCTGCATCGCGCGGGCTCGCGATCGGGCGGATCGCGCTGCGCCGCAGCGGCCGGCTTGCCGCAAGGGCCCCGGGCGCGCCGGAAGAGGAGCGTGCGGCGCTGGTGGCCGCGATGACGACCGCCGGCGCGCAGCTCGAGGCGCTCGCCGCGCACGCCGACCGGATGGCGGCCGAGATTCTGGAGTTCCAGATCGCGCTCCTGGACGACGAGGACCTGATCGGCCCGATCCTCGAGCGCATCGCCGCCGGCGAGGCGGCGGATCGCGCCTGGAGTGCTGCGCTCGCGCGCGAGATCGAGGAGTACGCGGCGGGCGAGGACGTGACCTTCGCGGCCCGCGCGGGCGATCTGGCGGATCTGCGCAACTGTGTGCTGGAGGCGCTCGCCCCCGCCGCGCCGGCACGCCGCGGCAACGGCGCCGAGCGCGAGATCTACGCCGCCGAGGATCTGACGCCCTCGCGCTTTCTCGAGACCGACTGGACGCATTTCCGGGGCGCCGTCCTCAAGGGCGGCAGCCCGGCAGGGCATGTGGCCCTGCTCGCCCGCGCCCGCGGCACGCCGCTCGTCGTGGGCCTGGGCCCGGCGTTCGAGCGTCTTGCGGACGGGGTGCTCGCGGTGCTGGACGGCGATTTCGGGCGGGTGATCGTCGATCCCGACCCCGAGACGCTCGGCACCAGTGTTGCGCGCCAGCAGGAGGCGGCGGCGCGCATCGCGCGCGAAGCGCTCCTGCTCGACCGGGCGGCGACGACGGCCGAGGGTGAGCGTGTGCAGCTGCTCGTCAACGTTGACGACCCGGTGCTGCTCGACACCCTCGATCCTGGGCACTGCGACGGCGTGGGTCTCACCCGCACCGAGTTCCTCTTCCAGGGGGCGAGCCTTCCGGACGAGGAACGCCAGTTCCGCGTTTACGCCGATGTCCTGCGCTGGGCGGCCGGGCGGCCGGTGATCGTCCGCACGCTCGATGCTGGCGGCGACAAGCCGATTCCCGGCCTCACGCCCGAGGGCGAGAGCAATCCCTTTCTCGGTCTGCGCGGCCTTCGCCTCTCGCTCACCCGGCCCGACGTCTTCCGCGTCCAGCTGCGAGCACTCGCCCGCGCCGCGGCGCTGGGGCCGCTCGAGGTCATGTCGCCGATGGTGAGCGCGCCGGACGAGTTTCTGGCGTTCCGAGCGCTCTTCGAGGTGGCCCTTGCCGAGCTGCAGGCCGAAGGCGTGGCGGCCGCGCGGCCCGCGCTCGGCATGATGGTCGAGGTGCCAGCTGCCGCCTTGAATGCGGCCGCGTTCGCCGCCGATTTCTTCTCGATCGGCAGCAACGATCTGATCCAGTACGTGATGGCGGCGAGCCGCGACGATCCGGCGGTGGCGAGCCTTTATCGGCCGCACGACCCGGCTGTGCTGGAGCTGATCCAGCGCGTGGTGGCGGCGGGCGACGCGACCGGCAGGCCGGTCAGCCTCTGCGGCGAGATGGCCTCCGACCCGATGCTCGTGCCGCTCCTGCTGACCGCCGGGCTGCGCCGCCTGTCGATAGCTCCCGCCGCGATCGGCCCGGTCAAGGCGGCGATCGCCGCGTGGCCAGCCGCCGAGTGCCGCAGCGGTCGCCATGAATGACCAGACGCCGGAGCCCGTCCCGAAGGACGAGGCGGTCCGCGTCTACAAGCGGCTTTTGCAGGCCTCTCTCGATCGCCGGCCCTCGGGCACGCGCCAGAAGATCGCAACAGCGCTGGGCAAGCATAAGAGCTTCGTCTCGCAGATCACCAACCCTGCCTATTCCGCCCCGGTGCCGGCGCGCCATCTCGGCACGATCTTCGAGATCTGTCACTTCTCGCCCGAGGAGCGCGCGAGCTTTCTCGCCGCCTACCGCATCGCTCACCCGCGGCGCAGCCAGGCCGTCGCGCGCGAGCCCGCGACCGGGGAGGCGCACGTGATCCAGATCCGCGTACCCGATCTGGGCGATGCCCGGCTGCAGCGGGAGCTCGAGGAGACCATCCGGCAGACCGCGAGCCGCATCATCGCGCTGGTGACGCGGCGCTGACGAAAAACGAACGATCAGGGAGGCGAGTCTCATGAAGAAGTTGATCAACGCGGTCGACGACGTGCTGCGCGAAAGCCTGGAGGGTTTCGCCGCGGCTCATGCGGATCTGGTCCGGGTTGCGCACGGCCCCACATACGTGGCCCGCGCAGGTGCCCCGGCCCGCGGCAAGGTCGCGCGGATCTCGGGCGGGGGCTCCGGGCACGAGCCGCTGCACGCAGGGTTCGTTGGCTACGGCATGCTTGATGCCGCCTGCCCCGGCGAGGTGTTCACCTCGCCCACGCCGGATCAGATGCTGGCGGCGGCGGAAGCGGTCGACGGCGGCGCCGGGATCTTGTTCATCGTCAAGAACTACTCGGGCGACGTCATGAACTTCGAGATGGCGGC
>CAZXYL010000213.1:0-3833 GCA_964644915.1 uncultured Geminicoccaceae bacterium | reverse complement strand
CGCCTCGCGCGTCATGAACGGCGCCTCGGTCCAGAACTCCTCGGTCTTGGGGGAGCGCTGCCGGTCCCAGCAGGTGCGCATCACGGCGATATCGTCCTCCCGCAGCAGCTTGCCCGCATCGGCCAGCCGCTCCGGCGTGATCGCCTCGTTCGGCTGCACCGGCTCGAGGTCGAACACGCTCGCATCGCCGATCGTGGCCGTGAGCAGCACGTCGTCCGTGGTCGCACCGTCGGCGAAGAAGTGGCGCGGCGCGTCCATGTGCGTGAAGCCGTGCACCGGCCAGCCGAGCCAGGTCGCCTGGAACAGATCGCCCGCGGCGTGATCGCCCTTGACCGTACGCTCCACCGGCCAGCGGAAGTGGTCCTCGATCGGCATCGAGAGATCGATGACGCGCGTCATGGGCGGCCTCCCTGGACGAAGGGTGCAGGAACGCGGGCATCGCCGGTCCGGCGATGTCACTGTGGGTCAAGGCGCAGAGGCAGCGCCGGTTCCACGCACCGGGGTCGAACAGACGCTGGACGGACGCCTGCGTCTGATCAGGCGCCGGCGGTCCGGAACGAGCCGGCGAGCTTGCCCGCTTCCGTGAACACCTGCTTCGCCTCGGCCGAGGTCATCGCGGGCACCGTCTTCATGTCGGCGACGCCGCCGCCGGCCGCCACGGCGATCACCGCCGCCGCCGTCTCCCGCGTTCCCGGCATGTCGATGATCACCAGGAAATCGTGCTCGCCGAAGGTGATGTAGTAGCCGAGCAGCTTGCCGCCCGCGCGCTCGACCAGTTTCGTCACCTCTTCGGCCCGGTCCTCCGGCTTCGCGACCATGCCCTTCATGGCAGTCTGGCTGAAGCGACCCTGCGAGATGAAGATCGGCATCGGACACACCTCCCTCTTGCTGTCGGGGCGACCCTGCGGACGGGCACCCCGACGGCCAGGATGCGCCCGGCAGGGCATTTCGACAACGAAGAACGAGAGTCGCTCGGCCGCCCGCTATTCTGCCCGTGGCGCCAGGGCGCCGGCACGGATCTGGCTGATCGAGAGCTTGGGCGTGATCGCCTCGGGGTCGACCAGGAGGTCGATGATCGCGGGCCGGCGCGCCTCCTTTGCGCGTCGAAAGGCGTCAGCGAAGTCGCCGGTACGCTCCACCGTCTCGCCATGCCCGCCGCAGGCACGCGCCAGCGCGGCAAAGTCCGGGTTCTTGAGCTCCGTTCCCGAGACCCGCCCCGGATAGTCGCGCTCCTGATGCATCCGGATCGTGCCGTACATGCCGTTGTTGACCACGACCCAGATGATCGGCAGCTCGTACTGCGCAGCCGTGGCGAACTCCTGGCCGGTCATCTGAAAGCAGCCGTCGCCCGCGAACGCCACCACGGTGCGCTCGGGATGGACCAGCTTGGCCGCGATCGCGGCTGGGGTGCCGTAGCCCATGGAGCCGCTGGTCGGCCCGAGCTGGGTCCGGTAGCGGCGGTACTGATAGAAGCCGTTGACCCAGACGCAGTAATTCCCGGCGCCGTTGGTGATGATGGCGTCCTCGGGCAGGTGCTCGCGCAGCCAGACCATGATCTCGCCGAGCTGCACCGCACCGGGTGTGGCGGGCGGCTCCAGCGTCGCCAGGTACTGCTCGTGCGCGATCCGCGTCTCGCCGCGCCAGGCGCTGCTGTCGACCGGCTCCAGGGCGCCCGCCGCGGCGGCAAAGGCGCGCACGCCGGCGTTGACGGCGAGGTCGGGCTCGTAGACGGCGCCCAGCTCCTCGGCACCCGGGTGGACGTGCACGAGCTTCTGCTGCGGCTTCGGGATGCCGAGCAGGCTGTAGCTGCGGCTCGATGCCTCCCCCAGCCGCGTGCCGACGAGGAGCAGGAGGTCGGCATCGCGCACGCGATCGCTGAGTGGCGGGGCGACCGAGATCCCGACATGCCCGGCGTAGTTCGGGTGCGTGTTGTCGAAGTAGTCCTGGCGCCGGAACGAGACGCCGACCGGCAGATCGAACCGCTCGGCAAAGGCGCGGATGTCCTGGCACGCGCCCTCGTCCCAGCCGCCGCCGCCCAGGATCACGAACGGCCGCTTGGCACCCGCGAGCAGCTCCCGCAGGCGCGCCATATCGGTGGGCGACGGATGCGGCTCGATCCGCTGCCAGGGAGCGGCGTCCGCGACGGCCGCGGTCTCGGTGAGCATGTCCTCGGGCAGGGAGATCACGACCGGCCCGGGCCGGCCGGCGGTCGCAGTATGGAAGGCGCGGCTCATGATCTCGGGGATGCGCGCGGGATCGTCGATCTCGCTCACCCACTTGGCGATACCGCCGAACATCTGCCGGTAGTCGATCTCCTGGAACGCCTCGCGGCCGCGCATCGCGCGGGCCACCTGGCCGATCAGAAGGATCATCGGGGTCGAATCCTGGCGCGCGATGTGGACGCCGTGCGACCCGTTGGTGGCGCCCGGGCCGCGGGTCACCATGGCGATGCCGGGCCGCCCGGTGAGCTTGCCGTAGGCCTCGGCCATCATGGTGGCGCCGCTCTCGTGCCGGCAGACGACGTAGCGGATCTGCGGCGTGTCGTGCAGCGCGTCCAGAAGCGCGAGATAGCTCTCGCCCGGCACGCCGAAGGCGAGATCGGCGCCGTGGATCTCGAGCTGGTCGGCCAGGATCTGGCCGCCGGTGCGCTGATTCGATCGCTGGTTCATGGCTGGCCTGAAGAGCTGGAGAAGGGACCCGAACGCGCGTTCGAACGCTCCGATAGCGGTTTTGCGCCGGAGGGACAAGCCGTGCGCCGGGACCTCAGACGAAGGCCAGGCGGCCGTCGCGCTTGAGGAGAACCCAGCTCAGGAGGTCGTAGCAGAGCTGCGCCGCGGCGTATTCGGTGAGCCCGGAGATACCGTTCGGTGCCGTCTCGACGATATCCGCGCCGACGATCTCCTTCTCCCGGCAGAGACGGCGCAGGAGCTCGGTGCCGTAGGCCCAGGACAGGCCGCCCGGCACGGGCGTGCCGGTCGCCGGCATCACCGAAGGATCGAAGCCGTCCACGTCGATGCTGATATAGACCTTGTCGGTCCGGAGGCGCGCGAGAATGGCGCGGATCTCGGGCTCGGCGATCCGGCCCCACTCGAAGATCGGCAGGCGATGCTCGCGCGCGTACTCGTGTTCGTCGCGCGCATACGCCCGAATGCCGACCGAGCAGGTGCGAAAGCCCAGCTCGTGCCCCCGGCGCATGACGCAGGAATGGGCATAGCGGCTCGGGTCGACCTCGTTGTAATCGGAATCGTCGTCCCGCATGTCGAGGTGCGCATCGATCTGCAGGATGGTGACGTCCTTCGGCTCGAGCCGGCGTGCCAGCGCCTGAAACGCGCCGATCGAGACCGCGTGGGTGCCACCAACGAGGACCACGAAGGCGCGCGCGCCGGCGAGCCGGGCGGCGACGCGCGCCACCATCGCCTCGGGCGCGAGATCGCCCACGCCGTCCAGCATCTCGTTCCCGATCCTGAACAGGCGCGCGGGCTCGGTGCGGGTGAAGCGCTCGAACAGCTCGATCTGGGTGTGGAGGCAGTCGAAGATGGCCTGTGGCCCGGCCTCCGTTCCCTGGCCGAACGAGGCGCCGTGCCCGTACGGTACCCCGATCACCAAGGCGTCGGGATCGGGGCCGTCGTAGCCGATGATCGAGGCCACCACTACCGATCGAACAGCCGGCCGAGCGCCCGGCGCTCGCGTTGGCGCCAGCTGCCGTTGTGGTAGGCGTAGCCGGCGAGGATCGGGAGCGCCAGCGTCGCCTCGGCGAACACCATCTGCTCGGCCGCTGCGTCGACCTTGCCCCAGGAGCCCGCCTCCTTGAGCGTCGAGCTGGAGCAGGCGCC
>CAZXYL010000212.1:0-3756 GCA_964644915.1 uncultured Geminicoccaceae bacterium | reverse complement strand
GCCCCGAAGCCCGGCGTCCACGACGTCGGCTGCTCCATCAGGCCGGCGAAGTAGAGCAGGTTCGAGATCCCGGCCGTGCGCGAGAGCAGGGTCGACCAGGAGGAGCCGATGATGACCTCGGAGAGCGACAGCACGGCCAGGATAAAGACCAGGAAATGAACCTGCGAGCGCCGCCGCATGCGGGTGAGGAAGTAGGTGAACGGGAAGGCGACGCAGATCACGATCGCACCGGCGAGCCCGGAGATCCAGAGCGAGAAGGCGAGCGCTCCGCCGAAGAACGGCGTGATGAAGCGGGCGTAGTTCGCGAGCTCGAACGCCGGTTCGAAGAACGCGCCCTCGACCCGGTGGAAAAAGCTCACCGCGAGCATGATCGCGAACGGCACGACGAAGAACACGCACAGCATCACGGCCGGATAGATCAGCGGCGCGTGCCTGCGCAGGCCCTCGAAGGCGGGCCGTTCCCCAGCCGGCGCCTCGCGCAGAGCGAGGGCCTCGGGAGCGGGGGCGGGCTGGGTCATGACGGCAGCACCACGCAGGCGGCCGCCGGCAGCTCGACCGCGACCGGATCGCCGATCCGCACCCCCGGCCGGTCGCGCGGGGAGGTCACCGCGAGCACCTGCTGCTCGCCGCAGCGGACCGTGATCTCGACGCTGGCGCCGAGATCGCGCACGAAGCTGACCTCGCCCGGCAGGAGGTTCTCGCCACCGTTCGGGCCCGCACGGACGTGCACCTCCTCGGGTCGCACCGAGAGCGTGACCCGCGCGCCATCGGCGATCCCTTCGGGCAATTGGGCGACGCGGATCGGGCGGTCGTGAACCAGCACGGTATCGCGGCCGCGCAGGGTGCCCGGCACCAGATTGCTGATGCCGATGAAGTCGGCGACGAACGCGTTGCTCGGGCTGCGGTAGCTGTCGAGCGGCGAGGCGACCTGCTGCACACGGCCATGATCCATGATGACCACGATGTCGGACATGGTCATGGCCTCGCGCTGGTCGTGGGTGACCACGATGGTCGAGATGCCGAGCCGCTGCTGCAGGAGGCGCAGCTCGATCTGCATGGCCTCGCGCAGCTTGGCGTCGAGCGCCGAGAGCGGCTCGTCGAGGAGGAACAGCTTCGGGTCGAGGGCCAGCGCCCGTGCGATCGCGACCCGCTGGCGCTGGCCGCCCGAGAGCTGCGAGACCGGCCGGTCGGTCACGCCCTGGAGCCGCACCAGCCCCAGCAGCTCCTCGGCACGCTGGTGGCGCTCCGCCCGCTCCACGCCCCTGATCTTCAGGCCATAGGCGACGTTCTCGCCGACCGAAAGGTGCGGGAACAGCGCCAGCGACTGGAACACCATGCCGAAGCCGCGCTTGTGCGCGGGCGTCTCGGTCAGATCCCGCCCGTCCAGGAGGATGCGGCCGCTGGTCGGCGCCTCCAGCCCGGCGATGCAGCGCAGCAAGGTCGTCTTGCCGCAACCCGACGGCCCGAGCAGGCAGATGAACTTGCCGTGGGGGATCTCGAGATCGACGTCGATCAGCGCCTGGAAACCGCCGAACGACTTGCTGACATGCTCGATGCGCAAGGTCATGAGGTCACCTCCCCGCGCGCGCCGGGCGCGCTGCCGGGCCGATCACAGGCCGGAAGCCGAAACAGGTCCCGGCCGAAGCCACGCAGGCCATCGGCCGGGCGCTCACGCGGGCCTCAGCCCGCGATGGTCTCGGTCCACTTCTGATTGAGCCAATCGTCTCGCTCGGCGTAGAGGTCGTAGCGCGGAATGATCGGCGGGATGTCGCTCGCCACCGCGGCGAACTCCTCGTCCGTGAGGTCGAGCAGCTCGCGCCGCACCGTCGGCGCCGTGCCGACCTGGCGCGAGAGCACCGCCTGGACATCGGGACGACACATGTAGTCGATGAAAATCTGAGATTCCTCGAGCGCCTGCGACGCCTTCGAGACACACCAGGAACCGGAATCGAGCACGCCGCCCTCCTCGGGGAAGGTCGAGCGCACGGGCTCGCCCTGGGACGCGGCGAGACCCGTGACGTCGTGATAGTACTGGCCCATCGGGATCTCGCCGGCCTGCAGCGACTGCTGGAACTGGCCCTCGTCGCGGTACCAGAGGCGCACGTTCGGCCGCACCTCGGCGAGCTTGTCGAGCACCTCGAGGATGCCTTCCTCGGTATCCAGGATCTCGGTGCCGTCGAACCAGGTCCTGGCCGTGATCTCGAGCAGGAACGAGTTGCTGACCAGCGCCAGGAGGCCCAGACGGTCCTGGTTCGCCGGGTCCCACAGCGCCTTCCATGAGGTCGGCGGCTCGGGGTAGACGTCGGTGTTGGTCACCAGCGTGATGTACCAGGAGACCGCCCCGATCGCGCTCACGCGGCCGTCCGGGTAGCGCTGGACGAAATGCGGCTCGAGGTTCGCGGCATTGGGCAGCTTGGCCTCGTCGAGAGGCGCCCAGAGCTCGGCGTTCTGGCCCTTGATGCGGGCGACCTGCGCCATCATCGAGACGTCGGCGGGCGCGATGTTGGCGCGCGCCGCGGTCATGAGCTGGACCAGCCAGGCTTCGCCCGTGGGCTCGGCGATCGATTCCACCTGGATTCCGGTCTCCTCGGTGAAGGCCGGATAGATGTGCTCGTCGAAGGAATCCTTGAAGTAACCGCCGTAGGTGCCGACCTTGAGCGTCTGCTGGGCGCGGGTGCGGATCGCGGGGAAGCCCACGAGCGCCGCAGCACCCAGCGCGCTGGCGCCGAGCAGGAGGCGCCTCCGGCTGGTCTCGGGCCCGACACGGCACGCGGCCCCTGACACATTGGTCATCATCGACCTCCCTGATGTGATAGCCGCCCGGCTGCCCTGTGCAGCGGACGCGTGTCCTTCTTCTGCGGGCCTTGTAGCCGGCGGACAGTTCGGCAAAAATAACAGTTGTCAAAAGTATGCTTCGGAATTTGCCGAAGTTATCGTGGCCGAGATGGCCGGCGGGAGGCAGACATGGCCCGCGTTTCGGACGCCGATCTGAGGCTCTTGCGCATCTTCGCCACCGTGGTCGAGTGCCAGGGGTTCGCGGCGGCGCAGGCGGAGCTGAACCTCAGCGCGCCTTCGATCAGCAGCTACATCGCCGCCCTCGAGCAGCGGCTCGGCGTGCGCCTGTGCAGCCGGGGCCGCAGCGGTTTCGAGCTGACCGACAAGGGTGCCCTCATCTACCGGGAAGCGCAGCGCCTGTTCGCCGCCGTCGACGAGTTCACGGCGAGCGCCGGCGCGGTACGCGGCCGACTCACCGGGAACCTCAGGATCGGCGTCGTCGACTGCACGGTCACCGATCCGGCAGCGCCGCTGCGCACCACACTCAGCCGCTTCAACGAGCGCGACCACGAGGTGCGCATCGAGCTCACCATCCAGGGCCCACAGGAGCTGCAGCGCGGCGTGCTCGAAGGCCGCCTCAATCTCGCGATCGGCTCGTTCCCGGTGCGCATCGCGGCGCTGGTCGCGCAGGACCTCTATGGTGAGCGCCAGGCCTTCTACTGCGCGGCCGGGCACCCGCTGTTCGGCCAGGACCGGGTCAGCCTGGACGACATCCGGGCGCACCGCGTGGTCGCGCGCGGCTACTGGCGCCGTGCCGACCTCAACCGCATCGGCATCGAACGCGAGGCGGCCTCGGTCGACAACATGGAGGCTCAGGCGATTCTGATCCTCTCGGGCGCCTATCTCGGCTACCTGCCGGAGCACTACGCCGCGGCGTGGCAGCGCGAGCGGCTGGTGCGCTCGCTGCTGCCCGAGCAGCTG
>CAZXYL010000211.1:0-4900 GCA_964644915.1 uncultured Geminicoccaceae bacterium | reverse complement strand
GCGGTCGCCCGCAGGATTCCGCTGGTCGGCTTCTACCTGCAGCCCGCCGTCGGCGGCATCGTGCTGCCCGTCTCCTTCTGGCGCCGGTTCGCCGCGATCGAGAACGTGGTCGCGATCAAGATCGCGCCGTTCAATCGCTATCGCACCCTCGACGTCGTCCGCGGCGTGGTCGAGGCGGGCGCCGAGAACCGCATCACGCTGCTCACCGGCAACGACGACCATATCGTCGCCGACCTGCTCACGCCGTTTTGCGTCGTGCGCGGCGAGGAGCACGTGCGGGTGCACATCGAAGGCGGCCTGCTCGGTCACTGGTGCGTCTGGACCCGAACCGCCGTCGCGATCGTGGAGCGCATCAAGGCCGGGCGCCGCGAGGGCGCCTACGATCCGGCGCTCCTCACCCTCGATGCCGTGGTCACCGACTGCAACGGCGCCTTTTTCGACGTCGCCAACGACTTCAGGGGCTGCATCGCCGGCGTGCACGAGGTGCTGCGCCGCCAGGGCCTGCTCGAGGGCATCTGGTGCCTGAACCCCAGCGAGGGGCTCAGCCCGGGGCAGGCCGAGGAGATCGATCGCGTGTACCGTGCGTACCCCGAGCTCAGCGACGATGACTTCGTCGCACGCAACCTCGACCGCTGGCTCGCCTGAGCCGGCAGTCGGGCAACCGATACGGGAGGCATCGAACATGAGAACCATGCTTGCGAGCGGCCTGGCCGCATTCGGCCTGCTCGGTGGCGTCGCTGTCGCCGCCGATTATCCCTGGCAGCCGGAGCGGCCGATCACGATCATCGTGCCCTGGGGTGCGGGCGGCGCCACCGACCAGGTGACCAGGATCACCGCCGGCGTGCTCGAGGACGAGCTCGGCCAGAGCGTGGTCGTGGTCAACCAGCCGGGCGCCTCGGGCTCGGTCGGCACCAAGAGCGGCTGGGATGCGGAGCGCGACGGCTACACCTGGGTCGCGGGCGCGCCCAAGCAGCTCGGCACCTACCAGCTGCTCGGCCAGTTCGACACCTGGATCGAGGACTGGCGGATCTACAACACCGTCACCAACGTGCCGCTGGTGAGCGTCCATCCCGAGACGCCGTACCAGGACATGAGCGAGCTGCTCGACGCGATGAAGGCCGAGCTGATCTCGGTCGCAACGGCTGGCGCAGGATCGTCCGGCCACGCCGCGATCGAGGGCATCAAGTCGGCGACCGGCATCGACTACCGCCACGTCACCTACGACGGCGGCAACCCCGCCGTGATCGCCACCGTCGGTGGCGAGACCGAGGTCACGACCCAGCTCGCCTCGGAACAGGCCGACATGGTGCGCGGCGGCCGGCTGCGCCCGCTCGCGGTGATTGCCGACCAGCCGCTGGAGATCGAAGGCTATGGCCAGGTGCCGCCGATTACCGACTTCGTGGACGAGCCGCTGCCGGTGCTCAGCACGGCGTTCGGCCTGTTCGTGCCGGAGGAAGGCACGCCGCCCGAGGTCCTCGAGACGCTGGACATGATCTGGGCCGACGTGATCGCGGACAATAAGGCGCTCCAGGACTATGCGCTCGAGAAGGGCGCCCTGTTCACGCCCGCGCACGGCGAGGCCGCGATCGCGGCGGTGATGCCCGAGATCCAGGGCGACGCGTGGAGCTTCCACGAGGCCGGGCGGACGGTGATGTCGCCCGACGAGCTGGGCATCGCGCGGCCCTGAGGCGACGACGCGCGCAGCGGCCATGGCCGAGCGAGGAGACCCACCGCCTGGCATGGTCAGGGCAGACTTCTGGTTCTCGATCGTCCTGATCGCGCTCGGGCTCGCCGTGATCGTCGAATCCTGGCGCATGCCGCGCTTCGAGGCGCTTCAGATCAATCCCTACACGGTTCCGGGCCTGGTGCCGGGTGCGCTCGGCGTGGTCATCCTGGTGCTCGGTGGCGCGCTCTGCCTGCGCGCCGCGCGCGCCGGCGGCTGGCGCCTGGGCGGCGGCCGGGACCGCTGGCTGGCCGATCCCGGGACTCGCCGCCTTCTGCTCTCGATGACGGTCTGCCTCGTCTACGCGGGTGGCCTGGTGAGCCGCCTGCCGTTTTGGCTCGCCACCTGGCTCTTCGTCGCGGGTTTCATGGCCCTCTTCGAGTGGCCGCTCGCCGCCTCGCGCGCCGATCGCATCAAACGCCTCGCGCTCGCCCTCGGCTTCGGCCTCGTGATCGCGCTCGTGGTCTCGCTCGTGTTCGAGCGCATCTTCCTGGTGCGGCTGCCCTGATGCCCGAAGGTCTGGCGCTCCTCGGCGCGGCGCTCCTGAAGTTCCTGGCGCCGATGCCGCTGTTCCACGTCTTCTGGGCGACGCTGCTCGGCATCACGGTGGGGATGCTGCCGGGGCTCACGGCGACGCTCGGCGTGGCGCTGCTCACCACGCTCACCTTCAAGATGGCGGCGGGCGATGCGATTTTGATCCTGATCTGCATGTATGTGGGCGCGATCTACGGCGGCAGCCGCAGCGCCATCCTGCTCAACATCCCGGGCACGCCTGCCAACGCCGCCACCACGCTCGACGGCTTCCCGCTCGCGCGCCAGGGGCTCGCCGGGCGGGCCATGGGGATTGCGACCACGGGCTCGGTGCTCGGCACCCTGATCGGCATCTTCTTTCTTGCCACCCTGGCGCCCGTGCTGGCCGAGTTCGCGCTCGAGTTCGGCGCCTTCGAGTTCTTCTGGCTCGCCGTGTTCGGCATCGTGATCTCGGGGCATCTCACCGCGCTCGACGATCCGATCAAGGGCTGGATCGCCGGCTTCCTCGGCCTGCTCGTGGCCATGATCGGCCAGGAGGGCATCCACGCCTACCCGCGCTTCTCCTACGGCTACACCGACCTCGCCGGCGGCATCGGCCTCCTGCCCGCGCTGGTCGGGGCGTTCGGGTTCTCCGAGGTCCTGATCGTCATGAAGCAGCGGGCGCCCGAGCTGGTGAAGGCCGCGACCGATCGGGTGATCCCGCGCGTGGCCGATATGGTCCGCTACTGGCGCACGATCATCCGCTCGGGCGTGATCGGCACGTCGATGGGCATCATCCCGGGCGTCGGCGAGGACCTCGGCGCCTGGGCGTCCTATGCCGCGGCGCGGCGCGCGAGCAAGGAGCGGGCGCAGTTCGGCAAGGGCTCGGTCGAGGGCCTGATGGCGGCCGAGGCCGGCAACAACGCGGCCGTGCCGGGCGCCATCATCCCGGTGCTGACGCTCGCGGTTCCCGGCTCCGCCCCTGCGGCCGTGCTGCTCGCGGCCATGTTCATCCACGGCGTGCGCCCGGGACCCTTGATCATGATCGAGTTTCCGAGCTTCGTCTCGGAGGTGGTCGCGATGATGCTGCTCGCGACGCTCGCCATCCTGGTCTACGGCATCGTGCTCACCCGCGCGCTGCTCACGGTGCTGGCGGTGCCCCGCGAGCGGCTGATGCCCGTGATCTTCGTGCTCTGCACCATCGGCAGCTTCGCCATCGCGAGCCGCGTGTTCGACATCTGGGTGATGTTGTTTTTCGGCCTGGTGGGCTTCATCATGCGCGAGATGAAATATCCGATGGCGCCCCTGGTGCTCGGCCTCGTGCTCGGCGACATCCTGGACAAGAGCCTGCGCCGGGGCCTCGTGCTCACCGACGGCAGCCTCGGGCCGTTCTTCACCCGCCCGATCAGCCTGGTGCTCTGGGTGACCATCGCGATCACGATCCTGCTCAGCTTTTCCGCCGTTCGCCGCGCGCTCTCTCGTCTCGTCTCGCGCCGCGATCCCGCCGGGGAGACCGGGCCATGAGGCTCTCGCTGTGCAACGAGGTGCTGCGCGATCTGGATTTCGCGGGCCAGTGCCGGCTCGCCCGGGCGCTGGGCTATGACGGCCTGGAGGTCGCGCCGTTCACCCTCGGCCCCCAGCCCCACCGCCTGGCCGCTACCCGCCGCGCGCAGCTGCGCCGGATCGCCGCGGATCACGGGCTCGCCATCACCGGCCTGCACTGGCTGCTGCTCGTCCCGGACGGGCTCTCGATCACCACCCGCGACCGGCTGGCGCGCGAGCGCACCCTGGACGTCATGCGCCGGCTGATCGAGCTGTGCATGGATCTCGGCGGCACGGTCCTGGTGCACGGCTCCCCGCGGCAGCGCCAGATCGATCCGGGCGACGACCGGACGAGCGCGCAGGGCCGCGCCGCGGAATGCTTCGCGGGCATCGCGGCGGATGCCGAGCAGGCGGGGGTCGTCTACTGCATCGAACCCCTGGCACCCGCCGAGACCGAGCTGATCAACACGGTCGAGGAGGCCGCCACCATCGTCGAGGCGATCGGGTCGAGTGCTCTGCGCACCATGATCGATACCTGCGCCGCCGGCCAGAGCGAGACCGCACCTGTCCCGGCCCTGCTCGAGCGCTGGCTTCCCACGGGACTGATCGGGCACGTCCACCTGAACGATCCGAACCGCCACGCGCCGGGTCAGGGCGAGATGCGCTTCGCGCCGATCATGGCCGCGCTTCGGCAGGCGGACTATCGGGGCCTCTGCGCCGTGGAACCCTTCGTCTACGAGCCCGACGGCGCGACCTGCGCCGCCCGCGCGATCGGCTACCTGCGCGGCGTGCTCGAGGCTGAGCCCCGGACTGAGCCGCTGCCGAAGCGCGTGGAGGCCCGTTGACCGCCGAAGACCCAAGTCTTACATAGCAAAGTAATACCACGGGAGCGACGACGTCATGCGCATCACCTCCAAGGGCCAGGTGACGATCCCGGTGGAGATCCGGGAGAAAACCGGGTTCCTGCCGGGCACTGAGATCGAATTCGAGTTCGACGGTGAGACGATCCGAATCGTGAAAGCCAAAGCATCCCGGCGCGAGACCCGCGGTCAGGAGATCGTGCGCCGACTGCGCGGAAGCGCGACGGTGCCGATGTCGACCGACGAGATCATGGCGCTGACGCGC
>CAZXYL010000210.1:0-3900 GCA_964644915.1 uncultured Geminicoccaceae bacterium | reverse complement strand
GACCTCCTTTCCCTGCGCGACGAGACGATCAAGAACGAGATCTTCAGCGGTTTGCGGCCGGAGGAGCGGGAGCGGCTGGAGACCGTCGTGGAACGCGCGTTCGAGGAGGGGGCGAGGTTCTGGGCGGAGGAGCAGGCCCAGATCGTCGCTGGCGAAGACATCTGGAACCAGATCGTCGACCTGCCGGAGGAAGCGCTCTGGCAGCGGGCCTAGCCGAGACCGCCTCGAATCACTCGGGCAAGGGTCCGGAACGGCGTGATGGATGCATTCATTGCACAGCAGCTGGACAAATCTCTCGCTAAACTGCGCAAGCTGAACCTAAGCGAGTGGCAGATCAGCCGCTATCTCGATCGCCAGGCGAAGCGCTACAAGTACCTGACCCAGGACGAGATCGACAGCTATCTGGAAAGCAGGGGGCTCCCCCCGCCTGATGATCAACCTCGAGGGGCCAGGCGTGCCCGGGTGACGTGACCAGCACCTTCTTCTGCATCGACGGCCATACCTGCGGCAATCCGGTGCGCCTGGTCGCGGGCGGCGGGCCGTTGCTCGCGGGCGCCACGATGAGCGAGCGGCGCCAGGACTTCATCCGGCGCTACGACTGGATCCGCACGGCGCTGATGTTCGAGCCGCGCGGCCACGACGTCATGTCGGGCTCGATCCTCTACCCGCCCTGCCGGCCCGATTGCGACGTGGGCGTCCTCTATATCGAAGTCAGCGGCTGCCTGCCGATGTGCGGCCACGGCACCATCGGCACGGTGACCATGGCGCTGGAGCAGGGCCTGGTGAGCGCGCGCGAGGAGGGCACCCTGCGGCTCGACACGCCGGCCGGCCTCGTGCTCGCCGCGTACGAGCGGGCGGGCCGCTACGTCGAGCGGGTGCGGCTCACCAACGTCGGCAGCTATCTGGCGCTCCCGGAGGTCCGGGTAGCGGTGCCAGGCCTCGGCGAGCTGGTGGTGGATGTGGCCTACGGCGGCAACTTCTACGCCATCGTCGAGCCGCAGCCGAACTATTCAGGCCTGGATGCGGTCACGGCCGGCGACATCCAGCGGCTCAGCCCCGTCCTGCGACGGGCCCTGAACGATCTCGTCGAGGTGGTGCATCCCGAGGATGCGACCATCCGGGGCGTCTCGCACGTCATGTGGACCGGCGCCGCGCGCGATCCCAAGGCGCACGCGCGCAACGCCGTCTTCTACGGCGAGAAGGCGATCGACCGTTCCCCCTGCGGCACCGGCACCTCGGCCCGCATGGCGCAGCTCGCCGCCCGCGGGAAGCTCGGCGTGGGTGACGTGTTCATGCACGAGAGCATCATCGGCAGCCTGTTCGAGGGCCGCGTCGAGGCCACCGCGCGCGTGGGCGAGCACGCCGGCATCGTGCCCTCGGTCGCCGGCTGGGCGCGCATGACCGGGCTCAACACCATCTTCGTCGACGAGCGCGACCCTTACGCCCACGGCTTCCAGGTGCTGTGATCAGTTGATCTCCGTGAACAGGCGGTAGCCCCGGATCTCGAGCTGCTGGGTCAGGAAGATGTTCTCGCGAAAGCGCGCATCGCACGCCTCGAACGTCGGCGCGCCCGGCGGGTGGCCCTGAGCCGCGCAACGCTCCGCGATCGCGGTCTCGATGCACTGATCGAACGCGGGCGTGCCGAACTCGACCCGCTGCTGGCAGGCGTGGTGCGGGTTCTGCGCCACGTGGCCCGAGCGCTCGGCGGCAGTACAGCCGCCGAGCGCCAGCAGGGCCACGGCCAAGCCGATGTGATGTCTCATTCCCTGTCTCCGCGGGCTCGTTCTTTTTTGGTCGGCGCCGCCGGCGTCCCGCTCGCCGGCGTCGACGTCAACCATACGAGCACCCGGGCCCCGCGAAAGGGTACAGGCACCTACCCTGGTGCAGCACGAAGCCGGGATTTCCCGTACACCCCGTCGTCGGGCCCGGCTGGCAGGAACGCCGGGCCTACTCGGCCGCGATGACCTCCTGGCGCTGCTCCCCGAGCCCGTCGATGCCGAGCCGCATCACGTTGCCGGGCTTGAGGAACACGGGCTCCGGCTTGATGCCGGCGCCGACGCCCGGCGGCGTGCCGGTGGCGATGACGTCGCCCGGCAGGAGCACGAACATGTGGCTGACGTAGCTCACCAGGTGCTGCACGTTGAAGATCATGGTCTCGGTCGAGCCGTCCTGGTAGCGGTGGCCGTCGACCTCGAGCCACAGGTGCAGCTTCTGCGGGTCCGGCACCTCGTCCCTGGTCACCAGCCAGGGCCCGATCGGGCCGAAGGTCTCGCAGCTCTTGCCCTTGATCCACTGGCCGCCGCGCTCGAGCTGGAATTCGCGCTCGGAGACGTCGTTGATCACGCAGTAGCCGGCCAGATAGTCGAGCGCCGAGTTCGCGGGCACGTAAGAGGCGCGCCGTCCGATCACGAGCCCCAGCTCCACTTCCCAGTCGGTCTTCTTCGAGCCGCGCGGGATCTTGACCACATCGTTCGGCCCGTTGATGGCGCTGGTGGACTTCGAGAAGACGATCGGCTCCTTGGGGATCGGCGAGCCGGTCTCGGCGGCGTGGTCGGCGTAGTTGAGGCCGATGCAGATGAAGTTCGGGATCTTGGCGATGGGCGGGCCCAGTCGCGGCGAGCCCTCGACCAGGGGCAGATCCTCGGGGTTCAGGGCCGCGAGCCGCGCCAGCCTGTCGGGCGCGAGCGCGCTCGGGTCGAGGTCGGAGATCTCGCTCGAGAGGTCGCGGATGCGCCCCTGCGCATCCAGGGTTCCCGGCTTCTCCGCCCCGCTCGGACCGTAGCGCAACAGCCGCATCGTCTCTTCCCTCCCCGGTGTCGGTTGCCTTTAGCGCATCATCAAGGACCGGCAGAGTAATCAATGTGTGCGTCCGGGCCAACGACTCCCCGCATCGCGAAAGAGTTTTGCAATCGGCCCGGTTTCCACGATGATGTTCGGTTTCGAAACTGGCTGAGCCCGACCATGCCCGAGACGTCGTCACTGCGGCCACGGCATATCGTCCTGACCTCGCACCCGCGGCCGGGCCGCCCGAAGCCGCCGCCGGTGAAGTGGGGCGCTGCGAGCGCGGCCGAGCGCGGGCCGATCATCGGCACGCTGTCCGATGCCCCGCGGCGCAACGTCATCGGCGCGCACGCCGGCTCGTATGCGCTCTACCGTGCCCTCGCGGTGGCCGCGGGCAGCCTGTCCGCGGTGCATCGCCCGGACCTCACCAACACCGCGCCGGCCGAGATGATCGGGCCGCACCCGCAATGGAGCGACCCGCAGAAGATCGTCTCGCTCGATCCGTGGGGGCATATCGTGGGCGAGGCCTTCGCCCATCGCCTGGCGGAAGGCTGGGATATCCGCCCGACCATCGCGGTGACCAAGGCGCGCCTGACCGTGCCCGAGCTCAGGCATGCGATCCGCCTCGAAGAGATCGAAGCCGACGGCCGGATCGTGACCGAAAAGGGCGAGGTGAACTGCACCAAGGTCGCGGTCGACCCGGTCTGGTACCTGCCGGGTGTGGCGGCGCGCTGCGGCGTCGGCGAGACGGACCTGCGCCGGCACCTGTTCGAGCAGACGGGCGGCATGTTCCCGGAGCTGGTCACGCGGCCCGACCTCAAGGTGTTCCTGCCGCCGATCGGGGGGCAGACGGCCTATATCTTCGGCGACCTCGCGGCGCTGACCGACCCCGCGCGCTCGCTGGCCTGCCGGGTGCACGACGAGTGCAACGGCTCGGACGTGTTCGGCTCCGACATCTGCACCTGCCGGCCGTACCTGGTGCACGGCATCGACGTCTGCATCCAGACCGCGCAGGAGGGCGGCGCCGGGCTGATCGTCTACAATCGCACGGAGGGGCGGGGGCGGGGCGAGGTCACCAAGTTCCTGGTCTACACCGCGCGCAAGCGCCAGCAGGGCGGG
>CAZXYL010000209.1:0-6327 GCA_964644915.1 uncultured Geminicoccaceae bacterium | reverse complement strand
GTTGCGGAGACCTTGAGCCTGATTCGCGAGCAGGTGGCGCGCATGGCCGAGGGCGACGTCACCGAGGAGGAGCTGGCGGATGCCAAGACCTATCTCACCGGCTCCTTTCCCCTGCGCCTGACGAGCAACGATCAGATCGCGGGCACACTGGTGAGCATGCAGGTGAACGATCTGGGCATCGACTACCTCGAGCGCCGCAACGACTATATCGAGGCGGTCACGCTCGAGGACCTGCAGCGCGTCGCCGAGCGACTGTACCACCCGGACGAGCTGCGGGTGGTCGTGGTGGGCGATCCGCTCGGCCTCGAGGGTTAGCCGCGGAGGGGCGCCGGAACCGGACCCCGCGTTCGATCGCCCGAGAATTTCACCCGCGCCGAGGGGCGCCGTTGCCCGCGATCCGCCGCCTGCCGCCGCACCTCGTCAACCGCATCGCCGCGGGCGAGGTGGTGGAGCGTCCGGCGTCCGCGGTCAAGGAGCTGGTCGAGAACGCGCTCGATGCCGGTGCCGGCCGCATCGCCATCGAGCTCGCCGGCGGCGGGCGGACCCTGATCGCGGTCGCCGACGACGGCTGCGGCATGGCGCCCGAGGAGCTGATCCTCGCGCTCGAGCGGCACGCCACCTCGAAGCTCCTGGACGAGGATCTGATCCGCATCACCACGCTGGGCTTTCGCGGCGAGGCGCTGGCGGCGCTGGCCGGGGTCAGCCGGCTCACGCTGATCAGCCGGCCCGAAGGCCAGGAGTGCGCGTTCCGCCTGTCCGTGGATGCCGGGGAGATAAGGCCGCCGGTGCCGGCCGCCGGGGCGCGCGGCACCCGGGTCGAGGTGCGCGATCTGTTTCATGCCACGCCCGCACGCCTCAAGTTCCTGAAGTCCGAGCAGGCGGAGACCCAGGCCGCGCGCGACGTGGTCGAGCGCCTGGCCATGGCGCATCCGGAGATCGGCCTCACCCTCATGATCGAGGGCCGGCGCGCGCTCGGCTTCGAGCCGGCGGCGGGCGACCTGTTCGAGCGCTTTCGGGCCCGCCTGCGCGAAGTCATGGGGCGCGAGTTCACCGAGAACGCGATCAGGGTCGAGGCCGAGCGCGACGGCATCCGTCTCTTCGGCTTCGCGGGCCTGCCGACGCTGACCCGCACCAGTGCGCGCTTCCAGCACCTGTTCGTCAACCGGCGGCCGGTGCAGGATCGCCTGCTCAAGGGTGCGCTCCGGGGCGCCTACGGCGATCTTCTGTTCCACGACCGCCAGCCCATGGCGGTCCTGTTCCTGGAGCTGCCGCCCGAGCGGGTCGACGTCAACGTGCATCCGGCCAAGGCCGAGGTGCGCTTTCGCGAGCCCGGAATGGTCCGCGGCCTGCTCGTCGGGGCGATCCGCCACGCACTCGCCGACGCCGGCTGCCGCACCTCGACCACGCTGGGGCAGGCGGCGCTCGGCGCCCTCGGCCGCGGCGGCATGCCCCCGCGCCGGACGGCGCCCGGCCTCGCGGAGGAGGGCATCCGCTGGCAGGCGCCGGATCCCGGGCTCGATCTCGGCGCGCCCGGCGCCCGGCCGCCCCCGGAGAGCCCGGACGACGCCGACGCGCTGGGATACCCCCTGGGTGCGGCGCGGGCACAGCTGCACGACGCCTACATCATCGCCCAGACCGCAGACGGCCTGATCCTGGTCGATCAGCACGCGGCGCACGAGCGGCTGGTCTACGAGCGGATGAAGGCGGAGCTGGCGAGCCGCGGTGTGGCGCGTCAGGGCCTCCTGCTGCCCGAGGTGGTCGAGCTCGACGCGGCCCAGGTCGAGCTGCTCCTGGCGCGCCAGGCGGAGCTCGAGGAGCTGGGCCTGGTGCTCGAGCCGTTCGGCCCGGGCGCGGTGCTGGTGCGCGAGGTGCCGGCCCTGCTCGGCCAGCCCGATCCGCGCCGCCTGGTGCAGGACCTCGCGGACGATCTGGCCGAGATCGACCGCGCGCAGAGCCTGCGCGAGGCGCTCGAGCGCGTCTCCGCGACACTCGCCTGCCACGGCAGCGTGCGCGCGGGCAGAAGGCTCACCCTGCCCGAGATGAACGCGCTGCTACGGCAGATGGAGGCGACACCGCATAGTGGTCAGTGCAACCACGGCCGCCCCACCTACGTGGCGCTCTCCAAGGCCGATATCGAGCGGCTGTTCGCGCGCCGCTGAACCCGGACCGCAAGAGGCCGGCTGTCGCGAGCGACCGGCGCAGGGGTGCCCTCCGGCCGCAGATCTGGACAACCATAAGGGTCGTGGCCACATATGGGCCGGCTCGTGGGCGCGCACTGCCAGAACCGTTGGAGCACCCGATGACTTACGTGGTCACGGAAGCCTGTATCAAGTGCAAGTACATGGATTGCGTCGAGGTCTGCCCCGTCGACTGTTTCTACGAGGGCGACAACATGCTGGTGATCAACCCGGACGAGTGCATCGATTGCGGCGTGTGCGAGCCGGAGTGCCCGGTCGAGGCCATCCTGCCCGACACCGAGAGCGAGGCGGAGAAATGGCTGGAGCTCAACCGTGAATACTCGACGGGACCGTGGCCCAACATCACCCGCAAGCGGGAGCCGCCGCCGGATGCGGACGAGTTCAAAGACCTGCCCGAAAAGTTCGCGCAGTACTTCAGCCCGGAGCCCGGGGAGGGCACCTGAGCGGCCGGGCGAAGTGTCGCAGTCTTGGCCAACCGACACGTGATAGGTGCAAAAGGCTGTCCTTATACCTCGGAATGTGGTATAAGAGTTAATGATTAACTGTCCTTAACGAAGCGGAAACCGCAAGGGTCCGCGATCCGGGGTAGCCGAGGGTTTACCGCAACAGTTGGGCTAACCAGCGTGGTCCGGGCGTACCAGCTTTGATGGAAGGTGGGAGAACGACAACAATGGGCAAGAAGATGGCCTTCGCCCCCGACGACTACGTTGTCTATCCGTCGCATGGCGTGGGCCGTATTACCGCCATCGAGACGCAGGAGATCGCTGGCGACATGCTGGAGATGTACGTGGTCTCGTTCGAGCAGGATCGGCTGATCCTGCGCGTGCCGGTGGGCAAGGCCCCGAAGTCGGGCATGCGCAAGCTCTCCAGCCGCGACAAGATCCAGACTGCGATGAACGCGCTGAAGGCGCGTCCCAAGCCGCGGCGGGCCGTGATGTGGAGCCGGCGCGCGCAGGAGTACGAGGCCAAGATCAACTCGGGCGATCCGGTCTCCATCGCCGAGGTGGTGCGCGAGCTGCATCGCGCCGAGGACGCCGAGCAGTCCTACAGCGAGCGCCAGATGTATCGGGCGGCGCTCGAGCGCCTGGCGCGTGAGGTCGCCGCGATCGAGCGCATCGACGAGGCCATGGCCACGGCCAAGCTGCAGCAGGTCCTGGGCCAGGCGGCCTAGGTAGAGTTTCGCGTCTCGACGCTCGTGGAGGGGCCTGCTCGGGCCCCTTCTTCTTCGTGCCGGCCGATCGGCGCTCAGGTGGGCAGCTCGCCCCCATGCAGCGCCTCGCGCCTGGCCTCGATCGCGTCCCAGATCCTGGCCTCGAGGCAGACCTGGTCGAAGCGGTCGATCTCCTGCAACCCCGTGGGCGAGGTGACGTTGATCTCGGTCATCCAGTCGCCGATCACGTCGATGCCGACGAACAAAAGGCCCTGTTCCTGCAGCACGGGACCGAGCGCTTCGCAGATCTCGAGATCGCGCCTGGTGAGGGTCGTCTTCTCGGCGCGCCCACCGACGTGCAGATTGGCGCGCGCTTCGCCCGGCGCCGGCACGCGATTGACCGCGCCGCCCGGCTCGCCGTCGATCAGGACGATGCGCTTGTCGCCCCGGCGGATCTCGGGCAGGTAGCGCTGCACCATGAGCGGCTCGCGCACCACCTCGCCCAGGAGCGAAAGCAGGCTGTTCAGATTGTCGTCGTCCTCCCGGATGTGAAAGATGCCCGAGCCCCCGGCGCCGTAGATCGGCTTCAGGATGATGTCCTTGTGCTCGGCGCGGAACGCCTTGATCTCCTCGGGGTCGTAAGTGATGAGCGTCGGCGGCATCAGTTCCGGGAAGTGCGTCACGAACAGCTTTTCGGGGGCGTTGCGCACCGAGACCGGGTCGTTGACCACCAGCGTCTCGGGGTGGATGCGCTCGAGCAGGTGGGTGGCTGCGATATAGTTCATGTTGAAGGGGGGGTCCTGCCGCATGAGGACGATGTCCAGCGCGCGCAGGTCGAGCTCCTCGGGTGCGCCCAGCGTGCAATGGTTGCCGGGCTCGCGCCGGACCTGGAGCGCGCGCGCTTTGGCGTAGACCCGCCCGTGCTGGTAGTGCAGGTCGGTCGGCAGGTAATGGAACAGGCCGTGGCCGCGCCTTTGCGCCTCGAGGGCGAGCACGAAGGTACTGTCGGTGTCGATGTCGACCCCCTCGATGGGATCCATCTGGATCGCCACGGCGAGACTCATGACGGCCACCTTTCCCTCGTTCGCGAACCGGGCTGCCCGGCGAAGCGGCGCTCCGGAGGGCTTGACACTGGCGGCAGCACTGCGCTTTGTCCATAGCGCGGCGCACCGTTCCGGACCCCCTCGCGCCTCTCGAAACCGCACCGAGGAGCCCAGGCCATGGCCTACGACCGGGACAACGTCTTCGCCAAGATCCTGCGCGGCGAGATCCCGTGCCGACGGGTCCACGAGAGCGAGCACGCGCTGGCCTTCCACGACATCAACCCGCTCGCCCCGGTGCATGTCCTGGTCATTCCGAAGGGCGAGTACGTCACCCTGGACGACTTCACGGCCAAGGCCTCGGCCGAGGAGATCGCAGGTTTCTTCCGGACGGTCGGCGAGACCGCGCGCCGGCTCGGCCTGCCGGCGGACGGCTATCGCATCCTCGCCAACAACGGGCGCAACGCCAATCAGGAGGTGCCGCACCTGCACGTGCACATCTTCGCCGGCGCGCCGCTCGGGCGCATGCTGCCCAAGCTCCAGGGTGGCTGATGCTTCAGGATCGGAACGGCCGGTCCAAGGGCTGCAAGCTCCGGGCACGCCACCCGAGGTGCACGCGCCCACTCCCGGCCGCACAAAGAAGGCGCCGTCCGCGACCCGAAAGCTGCCGAAGACCAGCGCGACCTGTGCTAGGGTAGAGGGAACTCGAGTTCCCATCCCGTTGCCGCCGGCAGCGATCGGTTCGGGGCACGCGAGGAGCGGGCCCCAAGCCGCAGCCTGGCAGAGGAGACCCATGCCACGAAAGCCCAATTACCGGTTCGAGCGATTCGAGCGCGAGCGCGTGCGCGCGGCCAAGAAGGCCGAGCGCGCCAAGATCAAGGCGGAAAGGGCCGAGGAGGCCAAAGCGGCGAAGACGGGCGAGGCGCCCGCGGGCGAGGAAGCCGGCTCCGACGAAGCCCCGCACGAGGATTGAAGCGGCACCGAGCACGCGCCGACTGGCTGGAGCATCGCTCCCGCGCTAATCTCGGATCATGAAAGATCTGTTCGACGCGGCGCTCCTCGCTTGTCGGCGGGCCTACGCGCCCTACTCCCAATTCCACGTCGGTGCCGCGCTGCGCAGCGCAAACGGCAAGATCTTCGCCGGCGCGAACGTCGAGAACGCGAGCTACCCGGAGGGCAACTGCGCCGAGGCGAGCGCGATCGCGGCAATGGTCGCGGGCGGCGAGCGGCAGATCACGGAGATGCTGGTGCTGGCCGGCGGCGAGCGTCTGTGCACGCCCTGCGGCGGCTGCCGTCAGCGCCTGGCCGAGTTCGCCGGCCCTGAGGTGCCGGTCCATCTGTGCGATCCGAACGGGCTGCGACGGACCGTGACGCTGGGCGAGCTCCTGCCGCTCTCGTTCGGCCTCGGCCACGGAGAGCACAATTCGCCATCGAGGAGCGCCCTCGAGGTGATCCGTGCGCGCGTGCCGGGGTTCACACCGCGTGTGGGCCTCGTGCTGGGCTCCGGTCTTGGCGGCCTTGCCGATGCCATCGAGGCCATGGCCGAGGTCGGCTACGCGGATCTCCCGGGCTTCCCCACCCCCAGCGTCGAGGGTCATGCCGGGCGGCTGGTTCTGGGCGTGCTCGAAGGCGTGCCGCTCGCCTGCCTGCAGGGTCGCGTCCACCTCTACGAGGGCGTGCCGGCCGCCACCGTGAACCTCCCGGTGCGCACGCTCAAGGCGCTGGGCTGCGAGATTCTGATCCTCACCAACGCCGCGGGTTCGCTGCGCCCCGAGATCGGGGCCGGCGCCATCGCCCTGATCGAGGACCACATCAACCTTTTGGGCCAGAACCCGCTCACGGGCGCCAACGACGAGGCCGTCGGCCCGCGCTTTCCCGATCTCTCCGAGGTCTATGACCGGGAGCTGCGCACGCGCATGCAGGCGGTGGCCGCGCGCCA
>CAZXYL010000208.1:0-1574 GCA_964644915.1 uncultured Geminicoccaceae bacterium | reverse complement strand
GGGCGCAGCGCGCTGGCGCGCTTCCTCGCCCAGTTCGACAATCTGCTGATCTACGTGCTGCTGGGTGCTGCCGTCCTCTCGGGGGTGCTCGGCCACTGGGTCGACGCCGTGGTGATCCTGGGTGTGGTCGTGGTCAACTCGGGCATCGGCTTCGTCCAGGAGGGCAAGGCCGAGCGGGCGCTGCAGGCGATCCGCCAGATGCTCTCCCCGCGCGCCGTGGTGCTGCGCGACGGCCGGCGGCGCACCGTCCCGGCCGAGGAGCTGGTCCCGGGCGACCTCGTCCTGCTCGAGCCGGGCGAGAAGGTGCCGGCCGATCTGCGCCTGGTCCGCACCAAGGGCCTGCAGGTCCAGGAGGCCGCGCTGACCGGGGAGTCGCTCCCGGTCGACAAGGGGACCGCGCCGGTGGAGCCGGACGCGGCACTGGGCGATCGCGCGTCCATGGCGTACGCCGGCACGCTGGTGACGTCGGGCCAGGGCACCGGGATCGTGGTGGCGACCGGGGCGCATACCGAGCTCGGTCGGATCAGCGGCATGATCGGTGAGGTCGAGGAGCTGACCACGCCGCTCCTGCGCCAGATGGCCCAGTTCGCCCGCTACCTGACGGTGGCGATCCTGGGGTTCGCGATCTCGATGTTCGCCTTCGGCGTGCTGGTGCGCGGCTTCGAGCTGGACGAGATGTTCATGGCCGTGGTCGGCCTCGCGGTCGCCGCGATCCCCGAGGGCCTGCCGGCGATCCTGACCGTCACGCTCGCGATCGGGGTGCAGCGCATGGCGGCGCGCAACGCGATCATCCGGCGGCTGCCGGCGGTCGAGACCCTGGGCTCGGTCTCGATCATCTGCTCGGACAAGACCGGCACGCTGACCCGCAACGAGATGACCGTGCGCGCCATCGCCACCGCCGACCACCTGTTCGAGGTCGGCGGCGTCGGCTACGCGCCCCAGGGCGGGTTCAGCCTGGACGGGCGCGAGGTCGTCGTCGACGACTTCCCCCTGCTGCTCGAGATGACGCGCGCGGCGATCCTGTGCAACGACGCGGCGCTGCGCGAGGTCGACGGCGAATGGCGGGTCGAGGGCGATCCGATGGAGGGCGCCCTGCTCGCCGCCGGCATCAAGGCGGGGCTCGACCCGGCCTTCGAACGCCAGGAGTATCCGCGCACCGACCTGATCCCGTTCGAGGCGCAGCATCGCTTCATGGCGAGCCTGCACCACACGCACGACGGCCGAGGCTTCATCTTCGTCAAGGGCGCGCCCGAGCGGTTGCTCGAGATGTGCGAGCGCCAGCGCAACGAGGAGGGCGATGCGCCGCTCGATCCAGACTACTGGCGCTCACGCATCGAGGAGATGGCGGGCAGCGGCCAGCGGGTGCTCGCGGTGGCGTTCCGGGAGGCCGGCCCGGACCAGCGCGAGCTGCGCTTCGACGACGTCGAGGACGGGCTCGTGCTGCTGGGCCTCTTGGGCCTGATCGACCCGCCGCGCGAGGAGGCGATCGAAGCGGTCGCGGAGTGCCGGGCCGCCGGCATCCGGGTCAAGATGATCACCGGCGACCACGCCGGCACGGCGGCCGCGATCGCAGC
>CAZXYL010000207.1:0-6739 GCA_964644915.1 uncultured Geminicoccaceae bacterium | reverse complement strand
GCTGGATGCGGCCGCCAAGGAGGACAAGAAGAGCCCGTACCGGGTCTCGCTCCTGCCGTTCCTGATGAAGGCCTCGGTCTCGGCGCTCAAGACCTTCCCCGACTTCAACAGCAGCCTCGGCCCTGAGAAGGACGCGCTGATCCTCAAGCGCTACTACAATGTCGGCATCGCCGTGGACACGCCGGACGGGCTGGTGGTGCCGGTGATCAAGGACGTCGACCGCAAGGGCGTGGTCGAGCTCTCGCGTGAGCTGGGCGCCATCTCGGCCAAGGCGCGTGACGGCAAGCTCTCGCCCGCGGACCTCGCCGGCGGCTGCTTCACCATCTCGAGCCTGGGCGGCATCGGCGGCACCGACTTCACGCCGATCGTGAACGCGCCCGAGGTGGCGATCCTGGGTGTGCTGCGCTCCAAGATGGCGCCGGTCTGGGACGGCGGGCAGTTCGTCCCGCGCCTGATGCTGCCGCTGACGCTCTCCTACGATCACCGGGTGATCGACGGCGCGGCCGCCGCGCGCTTTTGCCGCCATCTCTGCCTGGCGCTCGAGGACGTGCGCCGGCTGGTCCTCTGACCCGCTGAGCGGAGAACCGCTATGAGCACCGTCGAGCTCAAGGTCCCCGACATCGGCGACTTCAAGGAGGTCGAGATCATCGAGGTCCACGTCGCCACGGGCGAGCGGGTCAAGGCCGAGGACCCGCTGATCACGCTGGAGAGCGACAAGGCCAGCATGGAGGTGCCGGCATCCCAGGCGGGCACGGTGGCCGAGGTCAA
Organism: uncultured Geminicoccaceae bacterium; assembly: GCA_964644915.1. Taxonomy (GTDB): domain Bacteria; phylum Pseudomonadota; class Alphaproteobacteria; order Geminicoccales; family Geminicoccaceae; genus CAZXYL01. Next base: position 5,971 of record CAZXYL010000207.1, on the reverse strand, counting down.
GGTCAAGGTCGGCGATCGGGTGAGCGAGGGCAGCGTCATCCTGCTGCTCGAGCCCGAAGGCGCTGCCGCGACGCCGCCCAAGGAGCGGGTGCGCGAGGGCGCGCATCCGGCATCGGGCGGACCGGCCGACTACGGGGGTGCCGCGGGCGTGTACGAGACGATCCAGGTCGAGGTCCCGGACATCGGCGACTTCAAGGACGTGCCGGTGATCGAGGTGCACGTCGAGCCCGGGGCGACGGTCAGGGCCGAGGACCCGCTGATCACGCTGGAGAGCGACAAGGCGACCATGGACGTCCCGGCGCCCGCCGGCGGCACGGTCGCCGCGGTCAAGGTCAAGGTCGGTGACCGCGTGTCGGAAGGCACTCCGATCGTGACCCTGGAGACCGGCGAGAAGAAGGCGCCGGCCGCCCCGGCACCGGTGGCCGCGCCGAGGCCGCCCGCGGCGGCGCGGGGCGACGTGCACGCCGAGGTGCTGGTGCTCGGCGCCGGCCCCGGCGGCTACACCGCGGCGTTCCGGGCGGCCGATCTCGGCAAGCAGGTGGTGCTGGTCGAGCGCTGGCCGACGCTCGGCGGCGTGTGCCTGAACGTCGGCTGCATCCCGTCCAAGGCGCTGCTGCACGCCGCCAAGGTGATCGCCGAGACCAAGGAGATGGCGCACCATGGGCTCGGCTTCGGCGCGCCCGCGATCGAGGTCGACAAGCTGCGCGGCTGGAAAGAGGGTGTGGTGAAGCGGCTGACCGGGGGCTTGTCGGGCCTGGCCAGGCAGCGCAAGGTGACCGTGGTCGAGGGCACCGGCCGGTTCACCTCGCTCAACCAGGTCGAGGTCAACGGCGGCAACGGCGCCACCAAGGTGATCAGCTTCGAGCAGGCGATCATCGCCGCGGGCTCCGAGCCGGTCACACTGCCGTTCATCCCGCACGACGACCCGCGGGTGATCGATTCCACCGGAGCTCTGGAGCTCGACGGCATCCCCGAGCGGCTGCTGGTGATCGGCGGCGGCATCATCGGGCTCGAGATGGCGACCGTCTACCACGAGCTCGGGTCCAAGGTGACGATCGTCGAGCTGATGGATCAGATCATTCCCGGCGCGGACCGGGACATCGTCACCCCGCTCATGAAGCGGATCCAGAAGCAGTACGAGAACATCTGGCTCAAGGCCAAGGTCACGAAGGTCGAGGCGAACGCGTCCGGGCTCGTGGCCCACTTCGAGGGCGGCAAGGCGCCGGCGAGCGAGACCTTCGACAAGATCCTGGTCGCGGTCGGCCGCAAGCCCAACGGGCGGCTGATCGGGGCCGAGAACGCGGGCGTGAAGGTCGACGAGCGCGGCTTCATCCAGGCGGACCAGCAGCTGCGCACCAACGTCCCGCACATCTTCGCCATCGGCGACGTCATCGGCCAGCCGATGCTGGCGCACAAGGCGGTGCACGAGGGCAAGGTCGCGGCCGAGGTCGTGGCCGGGCGCAACAGCTGGTTCGATGCCAAGGTCATCCCCTCGGTCGCCTATACCGACCCCGAGGTCGCCTGGGTCGGGCTCACGGAGAACGAGGCCAAGGCCAAGGGCGTCAAATACGGCAAGGGGGTGTTCCCCTGGGCGGCGTCGGGCCGCTCGCTCTCGCTCGGGCGCGACGAGGGCCTGACCAAGGTGCTGTTCGACGAGACCACCGAGCGGATCATCGGCTGCGGCATCGTCGGGCCCAACGCCGGCGATCTGATCGCCGAAGCCGCGCTCGCGATCGAGATGGGCGCGGATGCCGCGGACATCGGCGCCACAATCCACCCGCACCCGACGCTGTCCGAAACCATCGGCTTCGCGGCCGAGATGTTCGAGGGCACGATCACCGATCTCATCCCGCCCAAGAGGAGGCATTAGTCCCACCACCCAGCAGGAGGCTCAATCATGGCGATCAAGCAGGATTTCGAGAAGCAGATCCAGAACCAGCTCGCGGTCTGGCAGGCGCAGATCAAGGAGCATCAGGAGCGGCTCAAGCAGGCCGGCGCCCAAGCCCAGACCGAGGCCGAAAAGGCAATCGCCCAGCTGCAGGAGCAGGCCGAGCAGGCGAGAAAGCTGCTGGGTCAGGTCCAGCAGGCGAGCGAGGCGGCCTGGAAGGACGTGCACACGGCCAACCAGAAGGCGCTCGAGCAGCTGCAGAAGGGCTGGGCCGACGCGCTCAAACGCTTCGGCTGATCACTCCGTCGCGGCGGCGGCGACGCCAGGCGTCGGCGGGGCGTCGGCGCCGCCGTGCCCGGCGGGTGAGGACACGCGACCCCAAGGGGAGGCAGGGTCATGGACGAGCAGCTGAACCAGAGCGCGCTCGACTACCACCGCTACCCGATGCCGGGGAAGATCACGGTCATGCCGACCAAGGGCATGACCAACCAGCGCGATTTGGCACTCGCCTACAGCCCTGGCGTCGCCGTGCCCTGCCTCGCGATCCAGCAGGACCCGCTTCGGGCCTACGACTACACCTCGAAAGGCAACCTCGTGGCTGTGATCAGCAACGGCACCGCCGTGCTCGGCCTCGGCAACATCGGCGCCCTCGCCGGCAAGCCGGTCATGGAGGGCAAGGGCTGCCTGTTCAAGAAGTTTGCCGGCATCGACGTGTTCGACATCGAGATCGACGCGACCGACCCGGAGCAGGTGATCGAGATCGTGGCGGCGCTGGAGCCGACCTTCGGCGGCATCAATCTCGAGGACATCAAGGCGCCGGAGTGCTTCGTCATCGAGACCGAGCTGCGCAAACGGATGCAGATCCCGGTCTTTCACGACGATCAGCACGGCACCGCGATCGTGGCCGCCGCCGCCCTGCTCAACGGGCTCGAGGTGGTGGGCAAGCGGATCGGCGAGGTCAAGGTGGTCTGCTCCGGCGCGGGGGCAGCCGCCATCGCCTGCCTCGACCTCGCGGTGAAGCTCGGGGTCAGGCGGGACAACATCTGGATCACGGACAGCAAGGGCGTCGTCTACGAGGGTCGCCCGGCGGGGATGGATGCGAGCAAGGCGCGCTACGCCCAGCCGACCTCGGCGCGCACGCTCGCCGACGTCATGCCGGGGGCGGACGTGTTCTTCGGCCTCTCCATGGCCGGGGTGCTCAAACCCGAGATGGTCGAGGCCATGGCCGAGCGGCCGATCATCCTGGCCATGGCCAACCCGGACCCCGAGATCCGGCCCGAGGACGCCAAGGCAGTGCGCCCGGACGTGATCATCGCGACCGGCCGCTCCGACTATCCCAACCAGGTCAACAACGTGCTCTGCTTCCCGTTCATCTTCCGCGGCGCCCTCGACGTCGGCGCCACCACCATCAACGAAGAGATGAAGGTCGCCTGCGTCAAGGCGATCGCCGAGCTCGCCCGCGCCGAGGCCTCGGACGTGGTCACCATGGCCTACGGCACCCAGGACCGCTTCGGGCCCGAGTTCCTGATCCCGCGCCCGTTCGACCCGCGGCTGATCACCACGGTGGCGCCTGCGGTCGCCGAGGCCGCCATGGCGAGCGGCGTCGCCACCCGCCCGATCGCGGACGTGCGCGCCTATCGCGATTCCCTCCAGGGCTTCGTCTATCGCTCCGGCACCACGATGCAGCCGGTGTACGCCGCCGCCGCCACGAGCGAGGCGACGAAGCGCATCCTGTACGCCGAGGGCGAGGACGAGCGCGTGCTGCGCGCGGCGCAGATCATCGTGGACGAGCGCCTCGCGCGCCCGGTCCTGGTCGGACGGCCCGAGGTGATCGAGAGCCGGCTCCAGGAGCTCGGCCTGCGCCTCCAGGTCGGCCGCGACGTCGAGGTCGCGAGCACAGACGACGAGGCGCTGCTCGCCGAGGCTGCCGAGGCCTACTACCGGCTGCGCCGGCGACGCGGCGTCACGCGCGCGGTCGCCGAGGCCATCGTGCGGGGCAACGCGACCCTGTTCGCCGCCCTGCTGCTGCAGCAGGGCCGGGCCGAGGGCATGCTCTGCGGCACCTTCGGCCCCTACGCCGATCACCTCAGGCACGTGGCGGACGTGATCGGCCTCCAGCCCGGGGTCCAGACGCTCGCGGCCATGAACCTGGTCATGCTGCCGCACCACACCGTGTTCATCTGCGACACCTACATCAATCCGGAGCCGAGCGCCGGGCAGCTCGCGGAGATCGCCCTGCTGGCCGCGGCCGAGGTGCGGCGCTTCGGCCTCACGCCGCGCCTGGCGCTCCTCTCGCATTCGCACTTCGGCTCCGCCGAGACCCCCTCGGCGCGCCGGATGCGCGAGGCCGCGGAGCTGATCGCCAAGGCCGCGCCGGAGCTCGAGGTCGAGGGCGAGATGCACGCCGATGCCGCGCTCTCCAAGGCGCTGCTCGACCGCTCGTTCCCCGACTCGCGCCTCTCGGCCGAAGCCAACCTCTTGCTGATGCCCAATCTGGATGCCGCCAACATCACCTTCAACGCGCTCAAGACCGTGGCCGGCCAGGGCGTCACCGTGGGGCCGATCCTGCTCGGCGCCGCCCAGCCGGTGCACATCCTCACGCCGACCTCGACCGTGCGCCGGCTGGTCAACATGACCGCGCTCGCCGCGGTCGACACTCTCGAGCAGCGCTGAGCGGCGGCAGGCTGCTCGGGGAGCCGCCGTGACCGACACCGCCACCATCGAGCGACCGCAGACGCCATCGCTGCCGCCTGCGGCGGCCGATCAGGCCTCGCGGCTGTACCGGGTCGTGGTCGTCGGCGGTGGCGCTGGCGGGCTCGAGCTCGTGACGCGCCTGGGCAACCGGCTGGGCAAGCGCGGCAAGGCGCACGTCACGCTGATCGAGAAGGCGCGCACGCACCTGTGGAAGCCGCTGCTGCATGCGGTCGCCGCCGGCAGCATGGACATCGACGAGCACGACCTCGACTACCTCGCCCAGGCGCATTGGCACCACTTCCGCTACCGGTTCGGCGAGATGGACCGGCTGGACCGCCGGACCAGGCAGGTGCACCTCGCCGCGACCTTCGACGAGGAGGGGCGAGAGGTCACGCCCGAGCGCTCCTTGGGCTACGATACGCTGGTGATCTCGATCGGCAGCGTCACCAACGATTTCGGCACGCCGGGCGTGAAGGAGCACGCGATCGCGCTCGAGACGCCGGTCGAGGCGGCACGCTTCAACCGGCGCCTGATCAACGCCTGCCTGCGCGCGCACAGCCAGGCCGAACCGGTGCGGCCAGGCCAGCTGCACGTTGCGATCATCGGTGCGGGGGCCACAGGCACCGAGCTCGCGGCCGAGCTGCACCGCACCACCCGCGGGCTGATCGCCTACGGCCTGGACCGGATCGACCCCGACAAGGACCTGAGGATCACGCTGATCGAGGCCGCGGATCGGATCCTGCCGGCGCTGCCCGAGCGCCTGTCGGTTACGACCGGGCGGCTGCTCGAGGGCCTCGGCGTCGATGTGCGTACCAGCGCCCGGGTGACCGAGGTGCGGGCCGACGGCGTCTACCTCGCCGATGGCGATTTCATTCCCTCCGAGCTGGTGGTCTGGTCCGCAGGCGTCAGGGGTCCCGATGTGCTGAAGGATCTCGATGGCCTCGAGGTCAGCCGCAGCAACCAGCTGGTGGTGACGCCGACCCTCCAGACGACGCGTGATCCCGACGTCTTTGCTATCGGCGACTGCGCCTGGCTGGTGCCCGACGGCCAGAGCCGGCCCATCCCGCCGCGCGCTCAGGCGGCGCACCAGATGGCCTCGCACGTGTTCAGGCAGATCCGCCGCCGGCTCGCCGGCCAGCCGCTGCAGCCGTTCGTCTACCGCGATTTCGGCTCGCTGGTCTCGCTCGGCGAATATTCGACCATCGGCAGCCTGATGGGCTTCATCGCCGGCCGGGGGCTGTTCATCGAGGGCTACTTCGCGCGCCTCATGTACCGCTCGCTCTACAAGATGCACCAGCTCGCCCTGCACGGCCCCGCCCGCGTCGCCTTCGACACCTTCGCCCGCTCGCTCACCCGGCGCACCGAGCCCCGCGTCAAGCTGCACTGATC
>CAZXYL010000206.1:0-18226 GCA_964644915.1 uncultured Geminicoccaceae bacterium | reverse complement strand
GCGGCCTCGGTCGCGCTCAGGGTCTTCGCCGCCGCGAGCGCATCCTCGACGTCGCGGAAGGACCGGATCACCGCCGCCTGGTAGCGCTGCACGAGCTCCTCCTCGCGCGCCTCGGCGAGGTCGCGCCGCGCCTCCAGCCGGCCGGCGTCGAAGATCGGCGCGGTCAGCCCGCTCACCAGGTTGTAGAAGGAGCCGCCGACGTTGAACAACGAGGTCAGCGCCGTGCTGGCGAAGCCGCTGCCGCCGGTCAGGCGGATGCTGGGGAACATGGCGCTGCGGGCCGCGTGCAGATCGGCATTGGCGGCGACCAGGTCCGCTTCCGCGCGCCGGACGTCCGGCCGGCGGGTCAGGAGCTCCGCCGGCAGCCCCGGATCCACCGGCGGCACCATGACCCCTGCGAGCGAGCCCGCCGGCAGCTCGACCTCCTCCGGCGCCTGGCCGAGCAGCACGGCCAGCGCGTGCCGGGTCTCGGCCTGCTGCCGCTCGAGCGCCGGCAGCGTGGCCCGCAAAGAAGCCACGGTGTTGCTCTGCTGCGCGACGCGCAGCTCGGAGACGGCACCCCACTCGGCCTGGGTCCGGACCAGCTCGAGCACGCGCTGCGCGATCTCCAGCTGCTGGCGCGCGCTCTCGAGCCGATCCGAGAGCGTAAGGTATTGAAACCAGGTGGTGGCGACGTCCGCGGTCAAGGTCAGCGCCACGGTCTCGCGATCGAAGCGGCTACCGTCGACCGTGGCCTCGGCCGCATCCGCGAGGGCTTGGTTCCGGCCCCAGAAATCGACCTCGTAGCCGGCCTCGAGCCCGGCCCGGTAGGATGGATCGAAGCCCGAGCCGCCGCGGCCGTCGCGGCCGGTGGAGCCGGAGCCGCCGACGCTCGGATAGAGGTCCGCGGACGCCCCGCGCGACGCGGCTTCGGCCTGCGCGACGCGAGCCGTCGCGGCCTTGAGGTCGTGGTTGTTGCGCTGCGCCTCCGCAATGAGCCGTTCCAGCTCCGGGTCGCCGAACACCCGCCACCACTCGGCCGGCGGATAAGCGACGGCATCGCCCAGTGCTGACGCCTCCACGAACCCGGCCTGGCCGCCCGCCGGGTTCGGCACGGCCTCGCTCCAGGCCTCGGGCAGCAGCATGTCCGGGGGCTCGTAGGGGGGTGCGGACATGCAGCCGGCAAGCCAGACCGGCAGGACCGCCGCCACCAGCATCGCCTGACGGACGGATCGCTTCCGCTTCTGCATCGTCGTGACCTGGTCTGACGGGGAGCGCATCAGTCGGCGCCCAGCGCCGTTACCGGATCGAGGCGGGCGGCCTTGCGCGCCGGCATGAAGCCGAACACCACGCCGGTGACGAAGGCGCAGCCGAAGGCGAGCAGGATCGGCGGCAGGGTGACCATGGCGGGCGTGCCCAGGCGGTCGGCCAGCATGGCGGCCCCCATACCGCCCGCGATACCGATCAGGCCGCCGACGGTGCACACCACGACCGCCTCGGTCAGGAACTGCAGCATGACGTTCGAGGCCCGCGCCCCGGTCGCCATGCGGATACCGATCTCGCGCGTGCGCTCGACGATGCTGACCAGCATGATGTTCATCACGCCGATGCCGCCGACCAGGAGCGAGATGGCGGCGATCGAGCCGAGCAGCAGGGTGAAGGTGCGCCGGGTCTCGGCTTCCGTCTCGAGGTAGGAGGCCATGTTGCGGATGTAGAAGTCGCGCACGCCGCGATGGCGCGCCTGCAGCAGGTCGCCGAGTGCGGCCTCGACCGCGCCGATGTGCCGGGCCTCGTCGACCTCGACCGTGATCGAGCGCAGGCTGCGCGCGCCGAACAGGCGCAGCCCCCCGGTGGTCAGCGGCACGTAGGCGGCATCGTCCAGATCGTCCCCCCAGGGCGAGGCGCCCTTGGGCGCCATCACCCCGACCACCTGGAAGGGCACATTGTCGATCAGCACGTAACGGCCGACCGGGTCTTCGCCGCCCGGGAACAGCACGCCCGCCGTCGTCCGGCCCAGGACCACCACCGTGGCGTAGCGCTCGACGTCCTCGTCGCCGAGGAACACGCCCGATGCGACCGGCCAGTCGCGCGCGCGGGGATAATCGGCGCTGGTCGCCACGACGGTCGTGTCGTGGTTCGCGGCGCCCAGGCGCAGGTTCGCCTGACGATTGATCTGCGGCACGGCGCTCGCCACGTGCGGCAGGCGCGCCACCTCCTCGGCATCCTCGGGCGTCAGCCCCATCCCGCCGCGCACCGAGCGGTCGGGCCGGACCACGAGCAGGTTCGTGCCCAGCGCCTCGATCCGGCTCAGAACGTCCCGCTCGGCGCCGTCGCCCAGCGCAAGCATGGCCACGACCGAGCCCACGCCGATGACGATGCCGAGCAGGGTGAGCACGGTCCGGAACAGGTTCACCCGCAGCGAGCGGACCGCCATGCGCGCCGCCTCGAAGACATCGAACGCGACGCTGGCCCCGGCGCCCTTGACCGCCGCCGGTGCCGGCACCGGTGCTTCCGCTGCGATATCGGCCTCGTCGGCGACGATCACACCGTCCGCGATCTGGATGCGGCGCCGTGCGTGGCGCGCGACCTCGGGGTCGTGGGTGATCAGGATCACCGTGTGCCCCTGCGCGTTCAGCTCGTGCAGGAGCGCCATGACCTCGCGGCCGCTGCGGCTGTCGAGCGCGCCGGTCGGCTCGTCCGCGAGGATGACCTGGCCGCCGTTCATGAGGGCGCGGGCGATCGAGACGCGCTGCTGCTGACCGCCGGAGAGCTCGCTCGGGCGATGCTCCAGCCGGTCGGCGAGGCCCAGCTGCGTCAGCAGCTGCCGGGCACGCGCGAGGCGCTCCCGGTGCGGCGCGCCGGCGTAGACCGCCGGGACCTCGACGTTCTCGGCGGCGTTCGCCGTCGGCAGCAGGTTGTATTGCTGAAAGATGAAGCCGAAGGCGTGGCGGCGCAGGCGGGCGAGCCCGTCCGGATCGAGCTTCGAGACCTCCTCGCCCGCGAACAGGTAGCGCCCGCTGGTCGGCCGGTCGAGGCAGCCGAGCAGGTTCATGAGCGTCGACTTGCCCGAGCCCGACGGCCCCATGATGGCGACGAACTCGCCGGCATGGATGGACAGCGAGACCCCGCGCAGGACCTCGACCGCGCCCTCGCCGGCGCCGTAGGTCTTCGTGATCCCCTCCAGCTCGATCAGGGGCGGCGGGCCGGCCGCCGGCGTCCCGGTGGCGCTCATGCCCGGCCACCCGGCCGGGCGCCCGGCTCCCGCGGCGGCCGTGGCCCGATCACGACCCGCTCGCCCTCGCGGAGGCCGGCCAGCACCTGGGCCGAGATGCGGTTGCGCACGCCGATGGTCACCGCGCGCTCCTGCACCCGGCCGTCGCGGCCGACGACATGCACCGTGCGCTCGCCGTTGCCGCGGGCCGGGCCGAGCGCCGCCATCGGCACGAGCAGCGCATCCTCGGCCTGCTCGAGCACGAAGAAGACCTGCGCGGTCATCTGGGTCATCAGGATCCGGTCGGGGTTCGCGACCTCGAACAGCGCGTTGTAGAGGACCACGTTGTTGACCACCTCGGGCGTGGGCAGGATCTGACGGAGCACGCCCGACCAGCGCCGCTCGGGCTGGCCGAGCGTGGTGAAGTAGACCGCCATGCCCGGGAGCAGCCGGTTGACGTCGGCCTCCGAGACCTGCGAGCGCACGGTCATGGTGTCGAGGTCGGCGATGCGCAGGATCACCGGCGCCTGCTGGCTGGCGTTGATGGTCTGGCCCTGGCGCGCCTCGAGCGAGACCACCGTGCCCGCCAGGGGCGCGAAGATCGTGGTATAGCTCAGGTTCGCCTCGTCGCCCTTGAGGGTCGATTCGGCGTGCGCGATCTGAGCATTGAGCGCTCTGATCTGGGCTTCGGTCGCCGTGAGCGAGGCCTCGGCGCTCTCGAACGCCTCCTGGCTGGTGGCGTTCGCCTGCAGGAGCCCTTGCTGGCGGTGGTACTGGCGCTCGGCGAGCGTGCGCTGGGCCTCGCGCTCGGCGAGCTGCGCCCTGAGGCTCAAGAGCGTCGCCCGGCTGCCCTCGACCCGCGCCTCGTAGATCCGCGGGTCGATCTCGGCCAGGAGATCGCCTTCCTGCACCTGGTCGCCGATCTCGACGTGGATCCGCCGCAGCTGACCCGAGACCTGAGCGCCGACGTCGACGTACTGCAGCGGCTGGAGTGTCCCCAGCGCGGTCACGGTCTCCTCGATCGTGCCCCGGGCGACCGGCGCCGTGGTCAGGGTCGCAGCACCCTCGCCATCGCGCAGGAAGCCCCAGGCCCCGGCCATGCCGACCAGCAGGACCGCGGGAATGGCGACGAACAAGCGCTTCATGGACGCTCCTCCGCTTCGCTGCGCGCAACGTGAGGCCCGGGCTCGCAGCACCGCCCGGGCGCAAGGACGCCCTGCAGGAGCAGGGAAGCGATCGCCGCCACCAGGCGCGGTATCGGCGCTTCCGGCAGATGCATGAGGCCGGCCCGCACCATGCCGTTCAGGAGCACGGGAGTGGCTTCCGGATCGATGTCCACCCGGTAGTGGCCGCTCGCCATGCCGCGCTGCAAATTGGCTCGCAGGAGTGCCAGCACGCGCACCCGCATCTCGCCCAGCGCCTCGCGCCAGCGACGGGACAGCTCGGTGCGGCTGCGCGCGAGCAGGCGCAGCGGCGCGAAATGCTCGGCCTGAACCTCGACCAGCGCCTCCACCATGCGCCGCAGCTCGTCCGGCGGGTCTGTGGCCGCATCGGCCGCCGCCTGCAATCGTAAGTCGAGAACGTTCAACGCTTCCTCAAAGCACTCGACGATGAGCTCGTCCTTGGAGCCGAAGTACCGGTAGAAGGTCGCGCGCCCCACGCCTGCACGGCGGACCACGTCCTCGATCTGCACCGCCTCGACCGAGGCTCGGCGCAGCAGCTCCGCCGCCGCCTCGAGGATGCGCTTGCGGCGGGCCAGCCGCCAGGGCCGCGGGGGCGGAGGGGGCACCGGTTGAGGGGCGGGCGCAGAAATGGAACTCATGAGTTCCATTTAGCCGAGTTGCGCGCGCGCTGTCAACGCGATGCTAGGGTGCGGGCGCGGTACGCGCGTGCGCAGATCGTCACGATCGGGTGATCTGTACCCGGGGCAAGCTGAACCTGGGCTGACCGGATGAGCGCCACGCCTTGCCGGGGGCAGTCGGTCAGGCGCGGCCGCGTCTCTGCTCGCGGGCGAGCGTGTAGAGACCGCTCGCCACGATCACGACCGCCCCGACGACGGTCCAGAGATCGGGCAGGTTGCCGAAGAAGACGAAGCCCACCAGCGTCGCCCAGATCAGGACCGAATAGCTGAACGGCTGGAGCGTGGCGGCGGGCGTCAGACGCAGGGCGTTGATCAGGAGGAAGTGCCCGGTGGCGCCCAGCGCCGCGACCAGCGCGAACAGCGCCCAGCCTTTGGCGTCCGGCCAGACCCAGAAGAACGGTCCGATCGCCGTGAGCACGACGGCACCGATCAGCGCGGTGTAGAACAGCGTCACCGCGGAATTGTCGTCACGGCTCACGATGCGGGTCAGCACCTGGTAGAACGCGAACATGAAGGCGCAGAGCAGCGCCGCCAGCGCCATCGGCTCCATCACGCCCAGCCCCGGACGCAGGATGATCAGCACGCCCGTGAAGGCGACGCCCACCGCGCTCCAGCGCCGCATCCCGACCCGCTCGCGCAGCAGCGGCACGGACAGGGCCGTGATGATCAGGGGCGTGACCGCGAGGATCGCATGCGCTTCGGCGAGCGGCAGCACGGTGATCGCCAGGATGAACAGGCCGATCTCGACCACCAGGACCAGCGAGCGCAGGCTCTGCAGCCAGAAGTGCTTGGTCCGCAACGGCGCATGCGGCGCCTGCCGGCGCGCCAGCCACCACGCGATCGCCGCGAGCGAGAGGAACCGCACCCAGAGGATCTGGACGACCGGATAGGCGTCGGCGAGCTGCTTGGTGCCGGCGTCCATGCAGGCGAACAGGAACCACGCCAGCAGCACGACGAGGATGCCGCGCGTGCTCGCCGGCGCTTCGGTCGAGGTCGTCGTCGGGACGAGAGCGGTACGCAAGGTGATGCCGGCTGGATGAGAGGATGCGCTTGTGCCGGAAGGCTTGTCGCAGAAAGCGGTGGGCGCGACCAGAGCCGCGAACGGGCAGGAGGCATGCGACGAAGATCAGCCGCGTCGAACCGCTGGACCCGATCTGCCCGACGACCGGACCTCGACGTCGGCCGACCCCGCGATCATCGAGACGTATCTGGTCCGTTCCTGAGCTGCACGGTGCGCAACAACTGAAACAAGGCCGCCCGCGCGGCCGCAAGTCCGGGAAAAACTGAAACTCGAAGCCACCCGCGGCGCCGTCATGCGGAAATAGGGCGCGCGTAGAACCGCCCCGCACTCGGTTCGATGTGCGGGAGTGGACGTGATGACACGCTTCGAGGTTAAGACCGATCCCACCGGGCGGCTGCAGGCGAGCGGCGCGGTGCTGGTCTGGGCGGCCGTGCTGATCTCGGCGGCCGGGCATTCGATCGTGCGCCTCCTGGCCGAGCTCGGCGCGCAGCATCCCGTGGACGGGCGCAACCCGATCACGCCCTGCAACGTGCTGCTGATCGGCACGCTCTGCGCCTTCGTGGTCCTGGCCGGGCTCTATCGCAACAGCTGGACGCGCGAGGCTCTGCGCACGCTTGGCCCGCGCGACTGGCTGGGCATGACCCTGGCGGCCCTGCTGTCGAGCGCCCTGGCGCCGGCCTTCATCCTGCTCGCGCTCGAGCACACGAGCGTCACCAACCTGGTCCTGGTCGGGCGGCTCGAGCCGCTCCTGTTCCTGGCCCTGGCCGCCGGCGTGCTCCGCGAGCAGCTCGACCGCTTCGCTCTGGCCGGCACGTTGGTGGTCGTCTCGGGCGTCGGGCTCGCGTTCGCGCTGGAGAACGCCGGCAGCCCGGGGGCGTTGGGCGAGGGCGAGCTGTATGCGGCGCTGGCCGCCGTGAGCTTCGCCGCGTCCACGGTGGTGAGCCGCAGGGGCCTGCAGCACATCCCGTTCGGCATCTTCTTGGTGTTCCGCACCGGACTCGCCACCGTCGTGTTCTTCTGCACCGCCGTCTGGCTCTACGGCCCGCAGCATTTTGCGGGCGTCCGCTCGCCGTTCCTGTGGCAGTCGATGGCGGTCTACGGTGCTGTCTTCGTGGTCGGGGCGCAGCTCTGCTGGTTCGCCGGCCTGAAAACCGCCCGGGCCAGTGACGTCTCGCTCGCGGGCTCGTTCTCGCCGGTCGCCGGCATCGGCTTCGCCCTGGTCCTGCTGGGCGAGCCGCCGACTGCGGCGCTGGCTGCCGGCGGCGCGGTCATCGTCCTGGGGATCGCGATCGGCCAGTTCGGCGGGCCCGCCAGCGCCCGATTGAAGGCGGTGCGCGAGCTGCGTGCGCTCGTCGTCGCGGTGGCACCCGCGCATGGCTCGTCTGTGTCGTCGCCCATTCTCAAAGCCCGGGCGGCGTGATAGGCCAGCAGCACGCATGCAAACCGGAACCGCACGAGCCGACCCCGCCCGCGGGTCATGGGGACAGGAGGCGTTCGCGCTCGCGACGCTGGCAGGGCCGATCGTGCTCACCAACCTCGGCCAGGTCGCGATCCAGACCACCGACGTGATCCTGATCGGCTGGCTCGGGCCGGAGGCGCTTGCCGCGAGCACGCTGGGCGTGGCCACCATGTTCGTGCTCCTGATCTTCGGCATCGGTCTGGTCACCGCGACGGCGCCCATGATCGCCCAGGAGCTCGGCCGGCGCTCCAACGCCGTGCGCGACCCGCGCCGCACCGTGCGCCAGGGTCTGTGGGCCGCGGTGGCGTTCGGCGTGCCGGCGTGCCTGCTACTCTGGCAGATCGCGCCGATCCTGCGCCTGCTCGGCCAGGACCCCGAGCTGATCGCCCTGGCCGAGCCCTACGTCCGGGCGGCGCTCTGGGGCTTCGTCCCGGCGCTCTGGTTCATCGTCCTGCGCAACTTCATCTCGGCGCTGGAGCGGCCGCGCGCCGGCATGGTGATCATGCTGATCGGCATCGCCTTCAACGCGCTCGCCGACTACGGCCTGATCTTCGGCGCCTTCGGGCTGCCGGCGCTCGGCCTGCTCGGCGCCGGCATCGCGACCGCGCTTACCAACGTCTTCCTCTTCCTCGGCCTGCTCGCCTTCGTGCAGATCGACCGGCGCTTTCGCCGCTACCGGCTGCTCGGCCGCTTCTGGCGGGCGGACTGGCCCCGCTTTCGCGAGATCCTCCGCATCGGCGTCCCGATCGGCATCACGCTGACCCTGGAGGTCGGCCTGTTCGCCGGCGCCGCCTTCCTCATGGGCCTGATCGGGACCGCCGAGCTCGCGGCGCATCAGATCGCCCTGCAGTGCGCGGCGGTGAGCTTCATGGTGCCACTCGGTCTGTCTCAGGCGGCGACCGTGCGCGTCGGGCTCGCGGCCGGGCGCGAGGATCCCACCGGCGTGCTGCGCGCTGGCCTGCTCGCTCTGGCGCTCGGCACCTTGTTCATGCTCGCCGCGGCGACCGTGATGTGGACCGTGCCCGAGGCGATCGTCGGCATCTTCCTCGATCTCGACGAGCTCGGGAACGCGCGGGTGGTCGGGCTCGCCGTGACCTTCCTCGCCATCGCGGCCGCGTTCCAGATCTTCGACGGCGGCCAGGTGATCGGGGCGGGCGCGCTACGCGGGCTCAAGGACACCCGCTGGCCGATGGTCTTCGCGGGCGTGGGCTACTGGGTGCTGGGGTTCGGCTCCGCGCTCGGCCTCGGCTTTGGCCTGGGGCTCGGCGGCATCGGCATCTGGATCGGCCTCCTGGTCGGGCTGGCCGTCGCCGCAGCGCTCCTGATCGCCCGCTTCGTCCTCTTGCACCGGCGCATGGCGCCGAGCCCGCGCGGCCTGCGAACGTCCGCGGGCATGGCCGTCTGAGCCGCAGGAGCCCGTCTCCGCGGGCGCGGACGGCGCGCGCGGTCTTGCGCTCGGGGCGACGATGGGGGATCAAGCTCACGTCCGACAACCCGCCAGTTCGGGCAAGCCGGGGAGGAGAAATGTCCGTCGAGATCGCCGTCATCGGCGCTTTGCGTCCGTTCGTGCACGAGGCGCTGGAGCGGGAGTTCGTGGTGCACAAGGCGTGGGATGCGGCGGACAAGGCCGCAGTGCTGGGCCCGGTTGCGGAGCGCATCCGGGGCGTCGTGACCCACGCCATGATCGGCCTGCCGACGGCGGTGATCGAGACGCTGCCGAATCTCGAGATCTGCGCCATCAACGGCGTCGGCCTCGAGACCACCGATCTCGCGCTCGCGAAGGAGCGCGGCATCGTCGTGACCACCACGCCGGTGCTCTACGACGACGTCGCCGACCTCGGCGTCATCCTCGCCATGTGCGCGTGCCGCCGCATCGTCGAGAGCGACCGCTTCGTGCGCGCCGGCCGCTGGCTGGAGGGCCGCATGGCGCTGGGCCGCAAATTCTCGGGCAAGCGCGCCGGCATCCTCGGCCTCGGCCGCATCGGCACGGCGCTCGCCCCGCGCCTCCAGGCGTTCGGCCTGACCATCGGCTACTACGACCCCCTGCCCAAGCCGGGCGTGCCCTGGCAGGCGTACGACTCCGCCGTCGCGCTCGCCCAGGCCTCCGACATCCTGTTCCTGTGCGCCGCCGGCGGTCCGGGCCGCGGCCACATCGTCACGGCCGAGATCCTCGATGCGCTGGGCCCCGAGGGCGTCTTCGTCAACATCGCGCGCGGCTGGCTGGTCGACGAGCCGGCGCTGGTCCGGGCGCTGAAAGACGGCCGGCTCGGGGCCGCCGGCCTCGACGTGTTCGAGCACGAGCCGCAGGTGCCGGAGGAGCTGCTTCGCCTCGACCAGGTGGTGCTCACGCCGCACATCGCGAGCAGCACCGAGGAGACCATGACTGCCATGGGCGAGTGCGTGCTCGACAACGTCCGCTCGTGGTTCGCGGGCAGGGGCGCCCTCACGCCGGTGACGTGAGGCCGGCCAGGGCGCGGCGGCGCGCTTAGCGCATCAGCTTGGCGTCGAAGCCGTGCTCGCCGTAGGACAGGAGTGTCTTCTTGCCCTTCATGAGCGTCTCGAGCAGTACGCGCCGGCCCCAGAGGCGATAGAGGTAGCCCAGCGTCTTCTCGGCGTAGCCGATGTGCAGGTCGCGCTCGTCGTGCTCGTGCTTGAGGTAGAGCGCGCGGTTGTTGCCGTAATCGGCATCGACGATCTTGATCACCGGCTGGGCGTGCATGCCCACGCTGCGCAGGAGCGTCTCCTTGACGTCGCGCCAGTGCTCCTCGTCCGAGACCTTGGTGACCACGAGGTTGTCGCCGCGCGGCTCGAACTCGAACAGGTCCAGCTCGCGCATCAGCTCCTCGGTGAGGAACCGGCGCAGGAACGAGACGTCGCGGTCGCTCTCGCGCACCTCGAAGATCTTGTCGCGCCCCGACTGGGTCGGCCGGCCGTAGGCCTCGATCTCGTCCGCGGTCGGATCGTCGAAGCGGCGCTCGATGTCGTGCCAGACCTGAAAGCCGACGTGATACGGATTGATGCTGCCCGGGTGCGGGCAGATCACCTGATTGTGCCGGACCAGGAACTCGAGATAGATCTCCTGCGGCAGATCGAGGCTGTTCATGATCTTGTGGTGCCAGTAGCTGGCCCACCCCTCGTTCATGATCTTGGTCTCGATCTGCGGGATGAAGTACTGCGCCTCCTCGTGCACGATCGTGAGCAGATCCCGCTCCCAGGTCTGCAGGTGCGGATGGTGGTCGCGGATGAAGAGCAGGATGTCTTCCTCGGGCTCGAGCGGTACCCGGCGCAGGTCGGGCTCCTGGAACTCGGGCCGGCGGTGCACCCGGTAGAAGGGGTCGGCCGGCGGCTGCGCCGCCTCGATCTGGCGCTCGCGCTGCTCGTCGGGCCGCAGCTTGCGGATCGCGAAGTTGCGCCGGCAGTTCAGGGACAGCGCGTGCGCCGCATCGAGCAGCAACTCGACCCGCTCCTCGCCGATCGAGGGGTCCTCGGCGTAGTCGCGCACCCGGTCCGCCCGGGTCTTGAACTGGGGCAGCGTGTCCTGGGCCCGGGTCGCGGTCACGAAGTTGAAGTTGTTCTTGAAGAAGTCGTTGTGCCCGTAGACGTGCGCGATGGTCAGGATCTGCAGGCACAAGCTGTTGTCCCGCATCAGATAGGCCAGACACGGGTTGGAATTGATCACCATCTCGTACGGCAGACCGCTGACCCCGTGGTCGTACATGGTCTTGGTCTTTTCGTAGCTCTTGCCGTAGCTCCAGTGCGGATAGTGCGCCGGCATGCCGTGATAGGCCATGTACGCCAGCATCTGCCCGTGATCGCAGACCTCGAACTCCTGCGGATAGCAGTCGAGGCCGAACGCCTGGACGCGCTCGCGGATCGCGTCGTCCCAGTACTCGAGATCCTTGATGTCCCAGTTCGCCATGACGGTCCTTCGAAAACTGGCGCGAGGAGGCGATGCGGCGGCCGTCAGGCGTTCTCGGTGGCGCGGTCCCGCGACAGGAATGCCCGAAAGCTCGGCCAGATGTCCTCTTTGCGCTCGATCAGCACCGATTGGAAGTTGTCGGCGTCCAGCCGCCGGAACAAATCGAGCATGGAGCTCTCGTAATAGTGCGAGCCCAGCGGCTTGATCTCGCCGTAGCCGAAGAGATTGCAGACCTCGCAGAGCTCCTTGGCCGCCTTGAGCGCGTTGGCGTTATCGGAGTCGAAGTTGTCCCCGTCCGAGCAATGAAACGCATAGACGTTCCACAACGAGGGATGGTAACGGTCGTAGATAATCTCCAGGGACTTGTTGTAGCCGGACGAGATCAGCGTGCCCCCGGATTCGCCCTTGTGGAAGAACTCCTCTTCGGTCACCTCGCGCGCCTGAGTGTGATGGCCGATGAACACGAGCTCGACGTTCTGGTATTTGGTGCACACGAACTGGTAGAGCAGGAAGAAGAAGCTCCTGGCCAGGTACTTCTTCATGCTGTCCATGGAGCCCGAGGTGTCCATGACGCAGACCACGACCGCGTTGGACTCCTCGCGCGTATCCTCCACCAGCCGCTTGTAGGTCAAATCCTCGCGCCGGAACGGGAAGCGCTCGTCGCCGCCGCCCTCCTCGAGCTGGGCGCCCGCCGGCACGGCCGTCGCGCTTGATGCCGCGCCCGGCGCGCTCGGCCCCGCAGCCGCCGGCCCTGCCGCGGCGGCGGCCGCCGCCTTGCCGGTCGCGATCTTGCGCCTGATGCGCGCCTTGGCCGTGCGCCGCCGGTCGAGATGGACCCGGATGCCGGCGCGCCGGTAGCCTTTGCGCTTGGCGGTGCGCTCGGACATGATCTCGCGCAGGATCTTGCGCTCCATGTCCGGGAGCTCGAGATCCTCGAACATGATCTCGACCAGCTCCTCGAGCGTGACGTCGGTCTCGTAGTAGTCGAGCCCCGGCTGGTCGCCGGCGCGTCCGGCCCCGTCGCCGTCCCGGGCGGCCCGGCCGACCACGTCCCCGGGCTCGGTGTCGCCTTGGCCGGAGCCCACCGCACCCTGGTTGTCGCCGTAGACGAAGCGGTATTCCTTGATGCCGCGGATCGGCACCTTGATGATGCGATCCTTGTCGCGGCCGATGATCGACTCCTCGGAGATGATGTCCGCGATGTTGTCGCGGATCGCTTCGCGCAGCTTCTCGCGATGCCGCTGCCGGTCGCGGGCGCTACGATCGGACCGCAGAGCATCGGAAGAGGAGAAGGGTCGAAAGACCGCCATCAGGGCTCCACGCTCTCAGGTTCCGGGGCGCGCTCCGTCCGCGGCCGGGCTCAGTCGCGCCACAGGTGGTTCGCCGCGTACTTCAGGATCACGTCGACGCTGTCCTCGCAGTAGCCGTTCGCGATCAGGTTCTGCACCATGGCGTCGTACTTCTGCTGCTGCTCCTCGTCACGCGTGCGCGCCTTGGTGATGATCCGCGACAGCTCGCGTACCGAGTTCATCAGCCGCCGCTCGATCGCGTCCTTGAGCGGCTCGTAGGCGACGTAGCTGATCCGCTCGCCGCGCCGCGAGGACGCCCACAGGTACGCGATCACCTCCTGCCGGAAGCCGTCGGCGGCCGAGCCGATGATGGCGATCTGCTCCTCGATCGACTTGAGGAACGCCTCGTCCGGCTGCAGCTCCTCGCGCGTGTTCGGGTCGCGCACCTTGGACTTGGTGACGTAGGCCTCGGCGTGGTCGAGGTAGTTCTGGAACAGCGTCTCGGCCTGCTCCTGGTAGGAATAGATGAACGCCTTGGTGATGTCCTTCTCGAGCAGCTCGAGGTACGCCTTGTGCAGCGTGTCCTGGAGGAACTCCAGGTACTGCTTCTTCACGTCCTCGGCGAGATCGGCCTCGCGCACCATGCCGATCAGGGCCTCGCGCACGCTGATCGGGTGGATCGACTTCGGATTGTGGGAGAGCGCGGTGTCCAGCGCCTTCATGAGGAACCGCGTCGAGATGCCGAACATGCCCTCGCGCTTGGTGTCCTCCTGCAGCTCGCGCGCGGTCAGCTTCTTGGTCCGCCCCTTCTCGACTACCTCCTCGCCGTTGTACAGGCGCAGCTTGGTCATGAGGTCGCACTTGGCGCTCGGCTCCAGCCGCGTCAGGATCGCGAACATGGACGCCACCTCGAGCGTGTGCGGCGCGATGCAGGCCTCGAACTTGGACTTGTCCAGAAACTTCTTGTAGATCTTGACCTCTTCCGAGAGGCGCAGGTTGTAGGGCACCTTGACCACCACGATGCGATCGAGGATCGCCTCGTTGGTGTGGTCGGCCTTGAACTTCTGCCACTCGGCCTCGTTCGAGTGCGCCACGATGCAGGTGTCGACGTGGATCGTGCCGTGCCGGCCGGGCGCCGGGACGAACTTCTCCTGCGTCGCCGTGATCATGGTGTGCAGGTACTCGGTCTCGTTCTTGAAGACCTCGATGAACTCCACCATGCCCCGGTTGCCGACGTTGAACGCGCCGTTCAGCTCCAAAACGCGCGGGTCGCCCTCGGAGTAGCGGTCGAGCTTGGAGATATCCTCCGAGCCGATCAGCACCGAGGTGTCCTGGTTGTTCGGGTCGACCGGCGGCACCACGCCGATGCCGCGCCGGCCGCGCTTGGAGAAGCTCACGGTGCGGATCGCCACCTCCTCGTACTTGCCGCCGAACTCCTCCATGAGGCGGTAGCGGCACACCGGGCACAGGTCGCCGTCGATCTTGACGCCGAGCATGTCCTCGAAGGCGGGGCGAAGATGGCGCGGGATCAGGTGCAGCGGCTGCTCGTAGATCGGGCAGCCGTCGATCACGTAGATCGGCACCAGCTCCTCGAGGCCGCGCTTGAGCCGCTCGACGAGCGAGCTCTTACCGGAGCCGACCGGACCCATGAGATAGAGGACCTGCCGGCTCTCCTCGCCGCCCATCGCGGCCGAGTGGAAGTAGCGCACGAGCTTGTCGAGCGTGCGCTCCATGCCGAAGAACTCGTCCTTGAAGAAGCCGTGGACCTTGATCGGCTCGTCACCATAGATGCGCTGGACGCGCGGGTCGTTCTCCGGGTTGAGCTCCGTCACCCCGACCTGCGTGATCATGTCGTAGAGGCGGCGGTGCGAAAGACTCGCCAGCGACGGATCCTCCTTCACCTTATCCAGGTACTCGAGGAAATTGCCTTCCCAGTGCTGCGACTGGCGCTGTTCCCGATCCTCCTGGATCAGCTTGGCGAAATCGATCGTCTGCTTGGCCATGCACTCTACCTCGCTGCTGGATACCGGGCCCGCGTGCCGCCCGCACGTCGGCTCCGATTGGCTCGCTAGTGACAGATTTACCGACCACTCATAGTTTAACGCATCTGGCTCTGATCAGTTTCGAGAATGGAACGACAGGAAGGCGCCCTGATGCCGATCCGTTTTGCAACACGGCTGTCCAATGCGACAGTAAGGTTGCATCCCTCACCATTCTGTTAAGGACGGTTCGCCACGCGAGGTGGCGCCCGCTCACCGCGACCGAAACCGGTCGGCTCGCCGTTCGATTCGGATTGCGCAAGGCTCTCGGCGAGAGCGCCGCTCCCGCCCAGGGGCTCCGTCGAGGAATCAGCCGGACCGCGGCATAGCTGCCGCCCCGACCAGGCGCCGACAGGCTTCAGACCAGACGACGTTCATAGAGCAGAAGACCGGCGGCTGTCCTGCACACCGCACAGAATAAGAGTAGCAACATTCACGATATCTTCAACCAGCCTCAACAATTAAAATATTGCTCACAATGAGCGCCGAGATGGCGAGACCATGCGGCCGGGCAAACCCGCGGCCGAGCCACCCAGAGCGCCGACACCGCCGGCCCGGCCAAGCCTCCACCCCGCATGCGACGGATCGGATTATAGTGCAGCTGCGCGGCCGCGCCACCCGTCCGTGCGCAGGAATGTGCGGCTATGCCGCAACCGTGTCGTCGGCGCCAGCCGGTCGCCGGATACGCCTTGTCCTCCCGCCGGCCTCCGCTACAGTGGCGCATGCAAGCAAAGATGATCCACGGGCGGCGGTCGTTGTACGAATCGCCGCCAGGCTTCAGGGAGAGCACCATGACCAGACGCGGATTCAGCCTCGGCGGCGTCGTCCTGGCCGGATTCGTCGCGCTCGGCCTCGCGCCGGCGCAGGCGGCCTACCCGGAGCGGCCGATCACCATGATCGTGCCCTGGGGCGCCGGCGGCGGCACCGATGCCACCGCGCGGATCCTCGCCAGCCTCATGGAGGAGCGGCTCGGCGTGCCGGTGAACGTGGTCAACCGCACCGGCGGCTCCGGCGTGGTCGGCCACTCGGCGATCGCGACCGCCGCCCCCGACGGCTACACGCTCGGCACGATCACGGTCGAGATCGTGATGATGCACTGGCAGGGCCTGACCGATCTGACCTACGAGGACTACACCCCGGTCGCGCAGTACAACATCGACCCGGCGGGCCTGCAGGTGCGCGCCGACGCGCCCTGGGACACGGCCCAGGAGCTGCTCGACGCGATCAAGGCGAACCCGGGCCAGCACCGCTCCTCGGGCACCGGCCAGGGCGGCATCTGGCACCTGGCGCTCGCCGGCATGCTGCAGGCGGCGGACATCGATCCAAACGCCGCGCCCTGGGTCCCGAGCGAGGGGGCGGCGCCGGGCCTGCAGGACCTGGTCGCAGGCGGCGTCGACATCGTGCCGTGCTCCGTGCCCGAAGCGCAGGCCCTGCTCGAGGCGGGCCGGGTGAAGAGCCTCGCGGTGATGAGCGAGGAGCGCAACCCGGCGTTCCCGGACGTGCCGACGCTCAAGGAGGCGACCGGCCTGGATTGGACCACCGGCGCCTGGCGCGGCATCGCCGGGCCCGCGGGCATGCCGCAGGAGGTGGTCGACACGCTGGTGCCGGTGCTCAAGGAGATCCACGAGAGCGAGCAGTTCCTCGAGTTCATGGCCCAGCGCGGCTTCGGCGTGGTCTGGCGGGATCCCGACGAGTACCGTGAGTTCATGGCGGAGAGCGACCAGGCGTTCGGCGAGGTGATGCAGGCGGTCGGCCTCGCGCGCTAGCCGCCTCGCGCCGGACCGGGCAGCGGAGGGAAACGTGCGCGTCAACGACGCCGTGATCGGGGTCGTGCTGGTGGTCTTCGCGCTCGCCACGATCGCTTATACGCGCACCTTCCCCGCCATGCCGGGCCAGGACTACGGCCCGGCGCTGTTCCCGGTGCTGATCGGCATCGGCTTTTTGATCTGCGGCGTGATCCTGATCGTGGGCGGCGTCCGCCAGCGCAGGACCGTGCCGCTGTTCAGCGGCGGCGAGTGGCTGCGCTCGCGCCACCACGTGATCGATTTCCTCGCCGTGATCGGGGGCCTCATCGTCTACATCCTGATCTCCGACTGGCTGGGCTTCATCCCGACCGCGTTCCTGCTCCTGTTCGGCTGGCTGCTGCTGTTCCGGGGCGGCAAGCCGGCGTCGTCGGCGGCGATCGCGCTCATCGCCACCCTGGTCGTCAACTACGCCTTCACGCAGTTCCTGCTCGTGCCCCTGCCGCTGGGCCTGCTGCAGCCGATCCTGTACTGAGCCATGTCCCCGATCGAAGCCGCGATCTGGCTGGTCCTCGACCCTTACGTGCTGATGGTCATCCTGGCCTCGGCGCTGTTCGGCCTGTTCGTGGGCTGCCTGCCCGGGCTCACCGCGACCATGGCGGCAGCGCTCCTGGTGCCGATCACCTTCTTCATGGAGCCGGTGCCGGCGATCGCCGCGATCGTGACCACGGTGGCGATGGCGATCTTCGCCGGCGACATCTCGGGCGCGCTCCTGCGCATCCCCGGCACCCCGGCCTCGGCCGCCTACGTCGAGGACGCCTATCGGATGACCGGCAAGGGCCAGGCGGAGCTGGCGCTCGGGACGTGTCTTGTGGCCTCCGCGATCGGTGGCCTGTTCGGCGCCGCGGTGCTCGCCTTCTCCGCGCCCGTGCTGGCCGAGTTCGCGCTCCGCTTCAGCTCGGAGGAGTACTTCTGGCTCGCCTGCTTCGGCCTCTCCTGCGCCGTGTTCATCTCGACCGACGCCCCGGTCAGAGGCCTGGTCTCGCTCCTGATCGGCCTGTTCATCGCCACGATCGGCATCGACGTCACCGCAGGCTATCCCCGCTTCAACTTCGGCAGCATCGAGCTTCTGGCCGGCGTCTCCTTCATCCCGGCCATGATCGGCATGTTCGCGGTGAGCGAGATCCTGCGCTACACGACCACGATCAGCCGCCCGGTCGAGGCGACGCACCAGGCGATCGTGCACATCTTTCGCGGCCTCGGTCGCGTACTGTGGCGCTACAAGGTCAACCTGTTCCGCGGCAACGTGATCGGCACCGCGGTGGGTATCCTGCCGGGCGCCGGCGCCGACATCGGCGCCTGGATCTCGTACGCCGTCTCGAAGCGCTTCTCCAAGGAGCCCGAGAAGTTCGGCACCGGCCACGTCGAGGGCCTGGTGGATGCCGGGGCGGCGAACAACTCGGGCCTCGGCGGCGCCTGGGTCCCGGCGCTGGTGTTCGGCATCCCGGGCGATTCGATCACCGCGATCGTGATCGGCGTGCTCTACATGAAGGACATGAACCCTGGCCCGACCGTGATGCTGCACGCGCCGGAGCTGCTGTATGCTGTGTTCATCACCTTCTTCGTCGCCAACCTTCTGATGCTCCCGCTCGGCTACGGCGCGATCCGCCTATCGCGCCAGATCCTGCGCGTGCGCCGCGCGATCC
>CAZXYL010000205.1:0-4683 GCA_964644915.1 uncultured Geminicoccaceae bacterium | reverse complement strand
TCGCGCCACTGCCCGCCGATCAGCATCCTGACCGTCTCGGGCCCGGGCCGAAGGTCCGCCCTGGCCGTCGCCACTGCCGTCTCTCCTCGCGTCCGACCGGTCAAGCTAGGTTGCGAGTTGATGGCATGTCAACTCACATGGCTGAAGGCTTGCCGTCCGACGGTCCCGGCCCGCACAATGGCCGCCGTCCAGCAGTTGCGGAGGCATCATGGCCGGCCCAGCCAACGGAGTGCTCGCCATCTGGCTCGACATGGCGCCCGAGAGCGAGGAGATGCTGAACGAGTGGTTCAACCGCGAGCACCACCTCGAGCGCGTGAAGGTCCCGGGTTTCCTCAGCGCGCGCCGCTACATGGCCGTCGCGGGCGAGCCGAAATACTTCGTCTTCTATCGGACGCGGGATCTGAAGGTCCTGACCTCGCCGCCCTACCTCGAGCGGCTGAACGCCCCGACCCCGTGGACCCGGCACGCCTTGCCGCAGTTTCGCAACACCTCGCGCTCCGCCTGCCGCCTTCTCGGCCGCATCGGCGACGGCGAGGGCGGCATCGTCGCCACCTTGCGCTTCGGGCCGCAGCCCGGGGCGGACGCGCGCCTGCGCGAATGGCTCCTGCAGACCGCTCTGCCGGGCGTCCAGGCCGGCCCGGGCATGGTCTCGACCGAGCTCTGGCAGGCGGACGCCGCGGCCAGCGATCTCTCGACCGAGGAGCGCCGGCTGCGCGGCGCCGAGGACGTGCTCGCCGACTGGGTGGTCGCGATCAGCGGCAACCGTCCCGAGCCGGTGCAGAGCGCGCAGCAGGCCCATCTCGGCGCGGCCGCGATCGAGCGGCACGGCGGCACCGCTCCGCTCACCGGCTTATACCGGCTCGCCTTCGCGCTGGGCGCTTAGTCCAGCCGTGTCGGTTGACATCCAAGATCACGCAAAAATAGGCTGAACACGGGCGCTCGAGGGCGGCAGATGGAAAAAGGCGTGCGGTTCGAGAAGGTGGCCTGCACCGGCGGCAGCGGGCGGCTCGGCCGCTACGTGGTCGAGGAGCTGCGCGGGCTCTGCGAGGTGACGGTCGTGGACCTCGCCCCGCCCGCCGCACCGGTCGCCTTCGCAGACGTCGACATCACCGATTATGACGCCCTGAAACGGGCCTTCGCCGGCCACGATGCCGTCGTGCACCTGGCCGCAATCCCGAACCCGCGCACCGCGCCCGCGCACGTGACCTTCCAGACCAACGTCCAGGGCACCTTCGCGGTGCTGCAGGCGGCGGTGGACGCCGGCGTGCGTCGCGCGATCGTGGCGTCGAGCGATTCCGTGGTGGGCTTCCACTACAACCCGCCCGACTGGCAGCCCGCCTATCTCCCGATCGACGAGGCGCACCCCTTGAGCCCGACCGAATTCTATTCGCTCAGCAAGCGCGTGGGCGAAACTGTCGCCCAGAGCTTCGCCCGCGCCGGGCGCCTGGAGGTGGTCGTGATCCGGCCGACCCACGTCGTGTTCCCGCCCGAGTACCCGGAAATCGAGGCGCGCGGCCGCGATCTCTCGAACTACCACGTCTGGACCTACGTCGCGCCCGAGGACGTCGCCACGGGCTTTCGCCTGGCGCTCGCGCTGCCCGAAGTCCGCCTGGACACCTTCTTCATCTCGGCGGCGGACGGCCTGAACACCCGCCCGACCCTCGAGATGCTGCGCGAGCGCTATGGCCGTCTGCCCGAGATCCGCCGCCCCGAGCTCTACGAGCGGCTGCCCACCGCCTCGATCCTCGACATCAGCCATGCTCGCGAGGTGCTGGGCTTCGCGCCGCGGAGCGACTGGCGAGAGATGGTGCGCGCGCCCGCCGCCTGATCCAACCCGGAGCTCCGCGCATGCCCCGCGAGATCTTCCCTTTCTCCATCAATACCTACGCCTACACGCTCTCGCATTCGGCCAAGGCGTGCCTCGCGCATCTGGCGGCGCAGGGCTACACCGACTTCGAGCTGATGATGTACCCTGGCCACCTCTGGCCCGCGCACACCGATGCCGCCGCGCGGCGCGATCTTAGCGCCTTCGCCGAGCGCGAGGGGCTGCGCCTCGTCAGCCTCAATATGCCCAACGTCGATCTCAACATCGCGGCCGCGGCCGAGGAGATGCGCCGGCACAGCCTGGGCCTCCTGCACGCTTTCGTGGAGCTGGCGGGCGATCTGGGCGTGCCGGGCGTCGTCATCGGCCCGGGCAAGGCCAACCCGCTGATGCCGGCTCCCACGGAGCAGCTGCTCGGCCACTTCTTCCGCGCCCTCGATCAGCTCGCGCCCCACGCCGAGCGGGTCGGCACGCGGCTCTATGTCGAGAACATGCCGTTCGCCTTCCTGCCCGGCGCCGACCAGCTCATGACGGCGCTGGAGCGCTACGGCGACGCTCGGGTGGCCGTGATCTACGACATCGCGAACGGCTGGTTCATCGGCGAGGGCCCGGCCGAGGGGCTGCGCCGGGTGAAGAGCCGGCTCGAGCTCGTGCACCTCTCCGATACGCCGCGCGAGGTCTACCGGCACAGCGCGGTGGGCGAGGGCAGCGTGCCGTTCGCCCTCGTGCCGCCGGTGCTGGAGGAGGTCGGCTACCGCGACCTGCCGATGCTGGAGATCATCGCCGACGATCCCGATCAGGCGCTGCGCGACAGCGTTGAGCAGCTGTTTCAGATGGGCTGGCCGCGCCGCGCCGCGCGCCCCTGACCCGCCGCAAGGGTCGAACGCGAGGAGAGCCGAAATGCTGCCGCAATCTGCCGATGTGCTCGTGGTGGGTGCCGGCAACGCTGCCATGTGCGCAGCGCTCGCCGCCCGGGAGCAGGGCGCCTCGGTCCTGGTGCTGGAGCGGGCACCGCAAGACGAGCGGGGCGGCAACACGTACTTCACCGCGGGCGCCATCCGCTGCGCCTACGACGGCGTCGACCAGCTACGCGAGCTGATGCCCGACCTCACCGACGAGGAGGTCGCGAACACCGACTTCGGCACTTACACCGAGGACCAGTTCTTCGACGACATGGCGCGCGTGACCGAGTATCGCGCCGATCCGGAGCTGGTCGATCTCCTGGTCCGGAGCTCGCGCCCGGCGCTCTTGTGGCTGCGCTCCAAGGGCGTCCGCTTCGCTCCGATCTGGGGCCGGCAGGCGTTCAAGGTCGGCAACCGGTTCACGTTCTGGGGCGGGCTTACGGTGGAGGCGTGGGGCGGCGGGCCGGGCCTGGTCGAGGCGCTGTTCGAGGCCGCGGCGAAGAACGACATCCGGACCGTGTGCGAGGCCCGCGCGCTGGAGCTCCTGGCGGGCGACGACGGCGTGCACGGCGTGCGCGTCCGCCACCGCGGCCGGACGCAGGAGGTGCGGGCAAGCGCGGTCGTGCTCGCCTGCGGCGGCTTCGAGGCCAACGCCGAGTGGCGCTCGCGCTATCTCGGGCCGGGCTGGGATCTCGCCAAGGTGCGCGGCACCCGCTTCAACACCGGCGACGGCCTGCGCATGGCGCTGGAGATCGGGGCCTCGCCCTGTGGGCATTGGTCGGGCTGCCATGCCGTCGGCTGGGACCGTAACGCGCCCGAGTTCGGCGACCCGGCCGTCGGCGACGGCTTCCAGAAGCACAGCTATCCCTTCGGCATCATGATCAATGCCGAGGGCCGGCGCTTCGTGGACGAGGGCGCGGACTTCCGCAATTACACCTACGCCAAGTATGGCCGGGTGATCCTGAACCAGCCTCAGCAGTTCGCCTGGCAGATCTTCGATCGCAAGGTGACGCACCTCCTGCGCGACGAGTACCGGATCCGGCAGGTCACCAAGGTCACCGCGGACACGCTCGAGGACTTGCTGCCGAAGCTGGAGGGGGTGAACGCGGAACGCGCGCTGGCAGAGATCCGGGCCTACAACGCCGCGGTGCGCACCGACATCCCCTTCGACCCCAACGTCAAGGACGGCCGGCGCACCGAGGGGCTGGAGGTTCCGAAGTCCAACTGGGCGAACACCATCGACGAGCCGCCGTTCGAAGCCTACCAGGTGACCTGTGGCGTGACCTTCACCTTCGGCGGCCTGCGCATCACCACCGACGGGCAGGTGATCGACACCGACGGCCAGCCGATCGGGGGGCTCTATGCCGCGGGCGAGCTCGTGGGCGGTCTGTTCTACTTCAACTACCCGGGCGGCACGGGTCTCGCCTCCGGTGCCGTGTTCGGCAAGATCGCCGGCACCTCGGCCGGGCAGGCGGCGCGAGCGGCCGATCGCGGCGCCCGATGAGATCGGCGGCGGGCGCCGCGCGCGAGGCCGACCTCGTCGTGGTCGGCGGCGGCGGCACGGGGCTCGCAGCCGCGATCGAGGCGCGCGCGCTCGGACGCGATACGGTGCTGCTCGAGAAGAACCCGCAGCTCGGCGGCTCGACCGCGTGGTCGATCGGCTCGATCACCGCGACCGGCACGCCGCACCAGCGCCGGCGCGGCATCGAGGATTCGCCGCGGGAGCACTGGCAGGACATGCCGCTGTTCGCGGGCGACCTCGCGCCGCGGGACAACGACGAGCTGCGCAAGATCCTGTGCGAGGAGGTGCCGGAAACGTTCCGCTGGCTGCTCTCCCTGGGCGTTCGCTTCTACGGGCCGATGCCCGAGCCGCCGCACGGAAAGCCGCGCATGCACAACGTGCTGCCGAACTCGCGCGCCTACATCTGGCACCTGGAGCGGCGGGCGCGCCGGATCGGC
>CAZXYL010000204.1:0-1504 GCA_964644915.1 uncultured Geminicoccaceae bacterium | reverse complement strand
GCGAACATGGTCTCGACGATCAGAGCCCCGGAGAACAGGGCGCCGAAGTTCAGCGCGACCACCGTCACCACCGGGATCATGGCGTTGCGCAGCGCGTGGCCGAGCACGACGCGCAGGGGCCCGAGCCCCTTGGCGAGCGCGGTGCGGATGTAGTCGTGGCGGAGCGTCTCGATCATCGCTGCGCGGGTGAAGCGGATGAGGCCGCCTGCGGTCAGCACGGTGAGCGTGAGCACCGGCAGGACGAGGTGGCGCAGCCGGTCGCCCAGCGTGTCCACGCCCACGCTCTGCACGCCGCCCGCCGGCAGCCAGCCGAGGTGGACCGAGAACAGCAGGATCAGGAGCAGCGCCAGCCAGAAGGACGGCAGGGAGATGCCGGCGAACGCGATCAGGTTGAGGCCGTAGTCGAGCCAGGAGCGGGGCCGGAGCGCGGCCAGGATGCCCGCCGGTAGGGCGATCGCGAGCGCCAGAAGGAAGCTCAGGCCCATCAGCAGAGCCGTGTTGCCGAGCCGGGGCAGGAGCACCTCGACCACCGGCCGCGCGTGCAGGCGCGAGTAGCCGAAGTCGCCCTGGAGCGCGTCCGTGAGCCAGTGCCAGTAGCGCTCGAGCAGGGGCCGATCGAGGCCGTAGACCGCCTTGAGGCGCGCGATGTCGGCCGAAGTGATGTTGGGATCGCCGCTCGCCATCAGATCGATCGGGTCACCCGGCATCAGGCCGAGCAGCCCGTAGATCACGAACGACATGAGCAGCAGGACGACGGCCGCCTCGACCAGCCGGTGAGAGACGAACCGCAGCATGGCGCGGGCGGCCGCGGCGCCCTACGCGGCGTCCTTGGCCCGCCAGTCCTCGATCCAGAGCGTCGACGGGTTGAGATGCCCGGTCGGCGTCACGCCTGCCAGCCACGGCGGCCAGATGTGCGGGTTGGCCCGGAAGTAGAGCGGCAGCACCGGCAGCTCCTCGGCGTAGATCTCCTGCAGCCGATGCCACATCTTTCTGCGCTGCTCGCGGTCGAGCTCGACCTCGAGTGCGTCGATCAGCTCGTCCATCTCGGCGTTGCAGAAGCCCGGGTAGTTCTGGCCCGACCAGCCGTTCGCCTCGGTCGGGATCTCCTCGCAGTGGAGGGTGGTGCGCGGCACGTTCTCGGGCGAGCTGATCCAGGCGTACATCGCCATGGCGCTGTACTGGCGCTTGGTCATGGTCTCGCCGAAGAAGACGCGCGCGGGCTCGTTGCGGATCGTGACGTCGATGCCGAGCCGCCGCCACTGGCTCTGCAGCACCTGCTGCACCAGCTCACGCGTGCGGTTGCCGGCCGTGGTCATGAGCTCGAGCGACAGCCGCTCGCCCGCCGCGTTGTGCCGCACCCCGTTCCTGATCTCGTTCCAGCCGGCCTCATCCAGGAGCGCGCCCGCGGCCTCCAGGTCCTCCTGGTACTGGGGCACGTCGTCCGCATAGACCCAGTCCAGCGGGTTGACGCTGGTGTGCGCCACCGGCTGGCGCCCCTCGAACA
>CAZXYL010000203.1:0-2826 GCA_964644915.1 uncultured Geminicoccaceae bacterium | reverse complement strand
ACCATCACCGTGCTGATGGACAGCTATGGGGGCAAACGGCTCAACTCGCCGAACGACGTGGTGGTCAAGTCCGACGGCTCCATCTGGTTCACCGACCCGCCGTTCGGCCTGCTCGGCCACTACGAAGGCCACAAGGCCGAGCCCGAGGTGCCCCAGGCGATCTACCGGATCGACGGCGCGAGCGGCGAGGTCACCGTGGTCGCCGACGACGTGCTCGGCCCGAACGGGCTCTGCTTCTCGCCCGACGAGCGCCTGCTCTACGTCGTCGAGTCGCGCGGCGTCCCGCACCGCAAGATCCTCGCCTACGACGTCACCGAAAGCGGCCGCGCGATCGCGAACCAGCGGGTGCTGATCGACGCCGGCCCCGGCGGCACGCCGGATGGCATGCGCTGCGACGTCGACGGCAACCTCTGGTGCGGCTGGGGCATGGGCACCGAAGAGCTCGACGGCGTGCTCGTCTTCGCGCCCGACGGCACCAGGATCGGCCGCATCGCGCTGCCCGAGCGCTGCGCCAACGTCTGCTTCGGCGGCCGCAAGCGCAACCGGCTCTTCATGGCGTCCAGCCAGTCGCTCTACGCCCTCTACGTCAACACGCAGGGCGCCCCGGGCGGATAAAGGGCAGGTTCTCGCAGACGTGGAGGCGGAACTCGATCGTCGGGGCCGGGTCTGCGACATCGCCGCCTTCGTAGTAGGCGAGGAGCGCGCGCAGCGCGCGTTCGGCGATCAACCGGCAGTCCTGGACGATGATGGCATCGAAGACGCCGTCGATCAGAAGCTGCCGGCCGTGCACCGTGAGCTCGTGGCTCACGACCACGATCTCGCCTGCCCGGCCCGAGGCCCGCACCGCCTCGCCGATGACGGCGTTGCGCCCGCCGGCGCCATAGACGCCGACCAGCTCCGGATCGCGCCGCAGGAGATCGCGCAGCCGCGCGTCGCTGCGCGCGAGATCGGCCTCGCGCTCGACCACCTCGATCACCTCGAGCCCGGGAAAGCGCTCGCGGAGCACCGAGCGGAAGCCCATCTCGCGCTCCTCCTGGCCGACATAGCTGAGCGTCTCGAGCGTCACCGCGACGCGCCCCGCGCGCTGGCCGAGGAAGCGCCCCATGAGGTAGCCGGCGGTCCGTCCGGCGGCGCGGTTGTCGATGCCGACATAGACGAGCCGGCCGGGCTGCCGGAGGTCGGAGAGCAGGGTGACGACCGGCATGCCCTGCTCGATGGCCTCGCCGAGCGCCTGGCGAACACGTGGATGCTCGAGCGGCACCAGGGCGAGGCCGTCGGAGGTGAGGGCGATCTTGCGCACCCGCCGGGCCATCTCCGCGGCGTCGATCCGCTGCAGATGGTGGATCCGGCAGGCCACCTGCCGCTCCGCCAGCTCCCGGGCGACGGCGCCGAAGGCGGCGTGCAGGTCCTGATAGAACGCGCGCTCCTCGAGCTGGAGCAGGACGTCGAAGGTGCGCGGCGCCGAACGGGGGGGCTCGGGCAGCACCCGGCCGTAGCCGAGCTCGCGGATCGCCAGGTGCACGCGATCGGCGGTATCGTCCCGGACCGGGGCGCGGGCGTTGAGCACGCGATCGACGGTCGCGACGCTGACGCCGGCCGCCTGCGCCACCTCGACCAGGCGGGGGCGTCGCGGCGGCTTGCTCAGCGCCATGGGCAGGCTCCTCCGAGGACCATCGCTTGACAGAATTCATTTCATCATGACGCAGAGAATATTGCATCTCCATCACGAAATCGTCATGACTGGTTGGGCAGGGGAGCCGGGGGACCGATCATGCCGGACGGGCGACAGTGGCCGGGTGAAGCGGCCGCGGCCGGAGCGACGGCGGCGGTGGCACTCGACAATGACGCGATCGAGAGCCGCGTCGAGGACGAGTGGCACTGCTGCGACATCCCGAGAAAGCGGCTGAAGCAGCTGATGCGGCGCAGCGACGGCCCGGGACTGCGGAACTTCGGCCTGTGGCTGGCGCTCCTGTTCGGCAGCGGCTACCTCGCGTATCTCTCCTGGGGGACCTGGTGGGCGGTGCCGGCCTTCCTGGCCTTCGGCACGATCTGGTCGTCGAGCGATGCGCGCTGGCACGAGTGCGGTCACGGCACGCCGTTCCGGACCCGCTGGATCAACGAGGCGTTCTATCACCTCTGCTCGTTCATGACCTTGCGCGAGGCGTACCTCTGGCGCTGGAGCCACGCCCGCCATCACACGCACACGATCATCACCGGCCGCGACCCCGAGATCCAGGTCATGCGGCCGGCCGATCTCGCCGCGATCGGGCTCGACTTCTTCAACCTGGTCGGCGGGCTCGGCGAGCTGAAGAAGATCTTCGCGCACGCCTTCGGCATCGTCTCGCACGAGGTCAGGGGCTTCGTGCCGGAGAGCGAGCGCTGGAAGATGATCTGGTCGAGCCGGGTCTACGTCCTGATCATCGGCGGTACCGCGGGCTGGGCCTTTGCCATCGGCAGCTTCCTGCCGCTGATGTTCGTAGCCACACCCCGCTTCTACGGGGGCTGGCTGCACCAGCTGTTCGCGCTCACCCAGCACGCCGGGCTCGCCGAGAACGTCACCGACCACCGCCTCAACACGCGCACGGTCTATATGAACCCGGTCTGGCGCTTCCTCTATCTCAACATGAACTACCACATCGAGCACCACATGTTCCCGATGGTGCCGTTCCATGCCCTGCCGGCGCTGCACGAGGAGATCAAGGACCAGCTGCCGCGCACCTATGACGGCATCATCGACGCCTACCGCGAGATCATCCCGACCCTGATCCGCCAGGCGCAGGACCCCTACCACTTCACCCTGCGCGAGCTGCCGGAGCCCGCCCGGCC
>CAZXYL010000202.1:0-5764 GCA_964644915.1 uncultured Geminicoccaceae bacterium | reverse complement strand
GCGCTGTTCGCCGGCTCCGATCAGGGCGGCGTGCATTGGGGCGTCATCGCCTCGCTGATCGAGACCTGCAAACTCAACGCGGTCGATCCCCAGGTCTATCTCGCCGACGTCCTGACCCGGCTCATCCACCGCCATCCTGCCAGCCAGGTCGACCAGCTCATGCCCTGGGCCTACGCCACCCAGGTGCCCTGACAACAGCGCTTACCGCCTTCCCGCGTATTCTTCCGAACCACGGGTACGGTCCCCGAAGGCCATTTTGGGCCGTTTCCTCTCTCTCTCTCCTGCCCCTTTCTCTGAGGCAGCTGAACCACGCCCGTTTTGGTACGGTTGTTGGAAGCTCGACAAATCAACGGGTAACAGGTGGCCCGAACGGGCGGGGTTTGAAAGAGCCGCGCTCAGGCGGGGTGAGCTGGGAACGAACGGTCCGATTCGGGTACGGACCTCGAGGCCAGCTGTGTGGATCCCGCCCCGGCGTCTCCTCCACTTGGATGGCGAGCAAGTTCATGCCGCGCCGCATGTCGGTGGGCCCGGTCGCGAGCCACACCCGGACGCCGCTCAGGACGGGGATCATCGCCGCGCTGGCACCGTCACCGCCGCCAGAGCGACGCTGCCGGAGATCCGGAACCGCTTGCGTTAGCGGACGGCTCGCCCCGCGCTCAGAGGGATCTGGCTCAGAAACTCCCGCGTCCGCGGGCCGTCGCCTCTTTGATGAAGGGCGCAGGCGGGCCATGCTCAACGATCACCCCGCGCTCCGTGCAGTAGATCAGGCGCTGCGCGAGCGCAAGGCCCTGGAACAGCTGGTGATCAGGCGCTCGAAAAAGGCGATCGCCCGCGAGCTGGCCATCAGTCCCCGGACGGTCGATATCCGCCGTGCCCAGGTGATGGAGATGCGCACCGAGAGCCTCTTCCAGCTCGTGCGTAGGGCCTTCTCGGCCGGGACCGATCCCGGCGTGGCCTGACGCGCTGCGGCCTCGCCATCGCTATGTCGCCGCTCGGGGCACCCGGTCCCCTGGACTTGAACGCTGCCGCGGCGCGCGCCGCTGCAAAACGCGGGCAGCCTCCGGCTCCCCGGCATCGGATGGCTCGGCGAAGCGCTCGAGCCGCAGCGAGTTCACGACCACGAGCAGGCTCGAGCCCGCCATGAGCACAGCGGCCAGGATCGGCTGCAGATGGCCGGACACGGCCAGCCCGAGCGCGATG
Source organism: uncultured Geminicoccaceae bacterium (assembly GCA_964644915.1). GTDB lineage: Bacteria > Pseudomonadota > Alphaproteobacteria > Geminicoccales > Geminicoccaceae > CAZXYL01. The sequence continues at coordinate 4,564 of CAZXYL010000202.1, read as the reverse complement.
AAGTTGTACCCGAACGCCCACAGCAGATTGGTGATGATCGTCCTGCGGACGGCCCAGCTCAATCCGATCACCCACGGCAGCAGCCGCAGCCCGCCCGGCGGCAGCACGATGTCGGCCGTCTCGCGCGCGAGGTCGGTGGCCGAGCCGACCGCGATGCCGACATCCGCGGCGGCGAGCACCGGGCCGTCGTTCAGGCCGTCGCCGATCATCGCCACCCGGCCGCGCCGGCCCCGCAACTGTGCTAGAGCAGCCCGTTTCGCCTCCGGCGACAGTCCGGCCTCGCAGCCATCCACCCCGACCTCGGTGGCGATCCGCTCGGCAGCTGCGGCGTGGTCGCCGGTCAGGAGCACGGTATGCAATCCCAGCCGGCGGAGCGCCTGGACGGCGGGCCGCGCCTCTGGCAGTGGCGTATCCCCCAGGGCAAGCACGCCGCGCACCCGGCCGGCCCAGCCAACATGGATCAGGCTGTTCCCGGCGGCTTCGAGGCGGCGCGCGCTGCGCTCCAGCTCGATGGGCATCGGCCAGCCGAGCTCCGCCAGCCACGCGTCCGATCCGACGGCCACCGGCTCGCCTGCGGCATCGCCGAGGATGCCACGGCCGGGCACCGCGTGCGCCGGCCGGGCGTGCGCCGAACGTATCCCCCGCTGCGCGGCCGCCGCCACGATCGCACGGCCCAGGGGATGCTCCGACGAGCGCTCCAGCCCGGCTGCGACCCGCAGCACCTCCTCGGCCGGCGTCCCGTCGGTCTCGATCCCGGTGACGTAGGTGGTCCCGGAAGTGAGCGTGCCGGTCTTGTCGAAGGCGACCACGCGCACCCCGGCCAGGGTCTCCACAACCTGGCCGCCACGCACGAGACAGCCGCGCCGCCCCAGCCGCCCGATCCCGAGCGTGGTCGCCAGGGCGCCCGCCAGCCCCAGCCCGCATGGGCACGCGACGACCAGCACGGCAAGGCCTGCGAGCAGCGCCTCGTCGAAGGAAGTCGAGCGCGCCCAGAAAAACACCGTGAGCCCCGCCAGCGCGAGCACCGCAGGTACGAACGCGCCCGCGATCCGGTCCACCAGGCGCTGCGCGGGGCTCTGCTCGGTCAAGGCCTGCCGCACCGAGTGGGCGATGCGCGCCCAACGGGTCGCGGTGCCGGCGCCGATGCTGCGGATGAGGAGCGCCCCCTCGTGATTGAGGCTGCCGGCCAGCGCTGCGGCGCCCGGCGCCTTGGCCACCGGCCGGCTCTCCCCCGTGATCACGGCCTCGTCGACGTGGGACGACCCGTCGACCACGACGCCGTCCACGGCGATGCGTTCTCCCGGTCGGACCAGCACCAGCGTGCCGGCGGTCACCTGCCGCGCCGGAAGGCGCAACTCGGCGTCCCCATCGATCACCGTCACGCATTCCTTCTCGGCCGCGAGCATCGGCGCCAGATCACGCATCGCGCGGGCGCGCCCCGAGGCCTCGAGATAGCGGCCGAGGGTGAACAGGACCAGGAGCATGGTGGCGGTATCGAAATAGACTTCCGCGCCGCCCGTCACGACGGCCAGCGCAGAATACGCATAGGCCATTCCGGCACCCAGCGAGATCAAGGTGGCCGCGGTCATGCAGCGGTGGGCTGCGGCGCGCCACGCATCCTGGAACAGCGGCCAGCCCAGGATCAGCAGCACCGGCGTCGCCAGCGCCCACAGGATCAGGTGGACCATCTGGCGGACCTCGGCGTCCGCCTGCTCGAGCGTGCCCGAATACAAGAGCAGGCTGAAAAGCATGATGTTCATGGCCAGGAAGGCGCCGAACCCCAGCCTGATCAGCAGCCACGCGGCTTCGGACTCCTCGCCTTCGCCCCGGCCGACCTGGAAGGCGAGGCAGCAGCCATAGCAGCAGAAGTGATGGTTTTCGCCCTGGACCTGGCGCTCGTGGCCGTGGCCTCGGATCGGCAGCAGGCAGTGGCTGCACAGAGCGGGGGTGGTGGCGGCGGCGCTCATAGCGCGTGCAGATGCCCGCCGATCGGCACGACCCCGCGCGCGAAGGTGATCAGGCCGAGCAGCACGATGAAGGCGCCGGCGAACGCGACGCCACGCTGACGCCAGCGGGGATGGAGGATGCCGCTGCCGCCCGGCGCCCGGCCCGGGCGGCCCAGCCAGCCGCCGAGTCCGCCCAGCAGCAGCATGGTGGGGAAGGTGCCCAGCCCGAAGGCCAGCATGACCAGCAGCCCGGGCAGAGGTCCGCCGCTCCCCGCCGCCTGAGCGGCGAAAGCATAGACCAAGGGACAAGGCAGGAAGCCGTTGAACACGCCGAACGCGAGCGGCGCCGCCGGCCCTGGCGCGCGCAGCAGGTCGCGCAGCGCCCCGGCAAGGACCTGACCGCCGAAGCCGAGCCGCAGCGGGCCGTGAAAGCGTCCGAGCCAGCCGAGGAACTGCAGGCCGATGAAGACCATCAGCAGGCCGGAGGTGATCGCCAGGACGCGCTGCGCGCCGGAGGTGGGCGGCGCATCCGCCCCGCTGGCGCAGAGCCCGGCGGCGAGGAAGCCGACCAGCCCCCCGATGAAGCAATAGGTGGTCACGCGCCCGAGATTATAGGTCAGCTGGCGGACCAAGGTGGCGGCCCCGCCCCGCGGATCCGATCCCAGCGCGCAGGCGAAGCCACCACACATGCCGACGCAGTGCCAGCTTCCGGCGACCCCGGCCAGGAAGATCAGCGGATACTCGATCACGTCCTAACCCATGGCAACAGTCCGGCCTCCGGGCCGGGACGGCGTCCTCTCGGCCCGGGGGCGCGCCTGGAGCCCCAAAGCCAGGTCTGCTCGCACCGCGGCGACAGTCGTGGGCTCGTCCCCGGTTCCTATCCCGAGACCGCCAGCCAGATGACCCAGGCGAAGAACGCTATCGTCATCACGACGAACACCAACGCAGCCAGGACCTCGATGAAGGTCATCGCGCTTCCTCAGCTAGAGCGGCAGCATCGCCATCAGGACGTTGACGGTCAGTTCCGTCAGCAGGATCAGGAAGTTGATGAGGACGAAACCCAGCAGGATCTTTGGCACGATCGTCGACCCTTCTCTGCCCGATGGATCCGCCATCGCCAGCTCCGCTCCCATCCTCACTGCGCCAGTCCGGGCCCCAGCCCGCCCCAATAGACGTAGGCATAGTACAGCGCCCACACGAACAGGACCAAGTAGACCACGAGCAGCCACGCCGGGATCCCGCCATGGTGCGCCTGAATGTAGCCGCCGGCGTACTCGTGCATCCCGCCCTCGCGGTGGCTCGGCCCTTCGGGATCGTGGCCAGGCCGGCCCGTGGCTTCCTCAGGGCTGCTCATCGTCATCCACCTCCGCTCGATAGGCGCGCATCTTGATCTCCTCGACGTCCTTGAAGAGCCCGGACAGGACCGCCCAGATGAAGATGCAGACCGCGGCCAGCCCCATGCACAGGGCCACCAGAAACTGATTGATCGTCAGCGCCAGCATCGTGCCTCTCCCGGTCAGCGCGCCGTGCCCGCGGCCGACACGGCCTCGGGCAGGATGTCCACGCCGTGCCGCCTGGCCCATACGCCGCCCGCGAAGGCGTCGTCGTCGTCGGGGTCATCCTGGGCGGCATAGGCGCGATCCGGCCCTGGCACGAAGGCCGTCTTCGAGGTCCGCGCCTCGGTCGCCGGATCGTTCAGCGCCTCCCTCGTCTCCTCGGAGATCTCCTCCGGCTCGCCGGTCAGCGGGTCCTTGAACGCCGACAGGGCCAGAACGTAATAGGACAGCGCCCAGCGGTCCTCCTCGGGCAAGGAATCGCTGTAGGACGGCATCGGCGTGCCGGCGAGCCCGGTGCTCATCGTACGGAAGATGTCCTCGACCGCCGACCCCGACCTGAACTGTCCCGTGGTGAGATCGGCCGGCAGGCTTTGGAAGCCGGAATCGTCCTTCAGCTCGTCCGACTTGGGCCCGTCGCCCTTGCCGGTATCGCCGTGGCACTCCCAGCATTTGGCCTGCTGCCACACCTCCTGGCCGCGCGCCACCAGCTCCGGGGACGGCGGGGGCGGCGTGCCGATGTAGAGCGGCGCGCCCGGCGGCTCCTCGAGGAAGTAGTAGTAGGGGTTGCTCGGGTCGCTGCGGTCCACCGCGAGCTCGTACTTGATGTACTGGATGACCGCGAGGCGCTCGTCGATCGGCAGGTTGTGCCAGGTCGGCATCGCGGTGGCGCGGATGCCGCGGGTGATGGTGCGCATCAGATCGCCGTCGGTCGGCAAGGGCCCCTTGACCAGGCGGAACTTGAACACCGCAAGCTGGAAGTCGCGCGGCCGGAACTTGTACATGAAGGTCGCGGCCGGGCCGTTGCCGTCGCCGGTCACGCCGTGGCAGCCGGCGCAACGCCGCTCGTAGATCTCCTTGCCGTGCTCGATCCACTCCTCGGAGCGCGGGAGGCTGAACTCGGCGGCGGAGATCAGCTGCGGCTCGAACACGTCGCGCCACTTGCCGCGGTTCATGCCGAGCTTCTGCAGATAGGCGATCAGCCCCTCGAGCTCCGGGGTCTGGACCGCGAGCTGGACCGCGTCGCCCGTGAACTCGTCGTTGGGCGTGAAGATCACCGGGTAC
>CAZXYL010000201.1:0-1922 GCA_964644915.1 uncultured Geminicoccaceae bacterium | reverse complement strand
CAGAAGCTGGCGGGCCTCGATCAGGTCCGGCGTGTCGAAGCCTTCGGTGAACCAGTCGTGGACCGGTGCGAGCAGGTCGCGTGCCTCGGCCCGCCGGCCCTGCTCGGCCCAGAGCCGGGCGAGGCTGGTGGCGGCGCGGAGCTCGAGTGACTTGGCGCTCTGCTTCACCGCTGTGGCCAGGGCCCGCGCGAAGCAGGCCTCGACGTCGGAAACCGGTGCAGCTCGAACCCGGAGCAGCTCACCCTCGATGCGGTCGAGCTCGCTCTGCCACATGTGCTCGTCGTTGCGTGCGGCCAGCGCCTTCGCCTCGGCAATGACGTTGAGCCCCGGCTCAGCCCGACCGGCCTGCGCATAGGCCCCGGCGAGCATGCAAAGAAAACGGACGTGGTACCAACGCACACGCAGCGCCGCACGGTCGGCAGCACTCTGGCACATGAGCTCGATGCCCGCCTCGACGGACCCCTCCTGCACCATCGTCCAACCGCGAAGGATCAGGCCGTTCAAGCGCCAGGCGCGCAGATCGTGGCGATCGGCAAGCTCCACCATCGCGTCGGCGTGGACGCGCACCCTCGGTGCGTCGCCCAGAAGCTCGCCGAGCCCCGCGCCGGCGAAATTGTGAACGTGGGCCGTGAGGTTTGCCTGGTTCAGCTCCGCGGCGCAGCGGAACGCCGCGACGCTCGACCGCTGCGCCTGCTCGGGGAAGCCCAAGAGCCAGAGCACCAGCGCAAGGTACGTCAGGGCCGAGACCTTCGGGTCGTGAACGTAGTGCACCGGCTGAGATCGATGCTGGCTCGCCTCGTACAGTCGCAGGATCGCCTCGAATTCGGAGCGCGCCTCGGCAAACGCTCCGAAGTGCATGGCCGTGATCCCGGCCAGCCGGTGGCTGGCGAGGCGAATCACCGGGTTCGGCAGGCGCTCCGATACCTGCCGAGCCTCATCGGTCAGTCGCCGCATCATCGGATAATCGCCAAGCACAAAGTGATACACGAACTCGCCGCTGAGCGCCGCGACCAGAGGCTCCGCCTCGCCGAGCCGCTCGCAGAGAATGCGGGCCCGGCTGAAGGCGGCGCCCGTCTGCGGAGCGGAATAGCCCTGCACGGCGATCAGGGGCGTCCCGATCGCGATCTGAAACATGAGTTCCTGCCGATCCCGCTCGGGGCTTTCGGGGAGCGTTGCCAGCGCCTCCAAGCCTCGCTCAAGATGTCGGATCGCTTCGAGATTGGCCGAGCGAGCGGCGGAACGCTCGCCCGCCTTCAGCCAGTAGGCGGTGGCGCGTTCGATCTGGCGAGCTTCCGTGAAGTGATGCGCCAGCAGTTCCGGCTGGATTGCGGCGGTCTCCGGGAACCGCTCCTCCAGGACGTGAGCGATACTGCTGTGCAGCTGCTGGCGCCGGCTCTTGAGCAGGCTGGAATAGGCCGCGTCCTGAACCAGAGCGTGCTTGAAGCTGTACATCGCGTCGGGCGGGGTGCCGCGGCGGAAGACCAGCCCTGAGCTGACGAGCTGTTCCAGGGCGTCGCCGAGCTGGCTCGCAGAAAGCGGCGCCACCGCTGCGAGCAGGTCATGAGCGAACTCGCGACCGATCACGGCGCCCGTCTGCGCCACTTCCTTGACCGGCGCCAGCCGGTCGAGGCGCGCCATCAACGAATCCTGAAGCGTCGCGGGGATCGCCAGGGGCGCCAGCGCTCCTGCGAGAACGTAGCGACCATTGGTTTCTCGCAGCAGGCCGGACTCCAGCACCGTCTTGGTGAGCTCCTCGACGAACAGAGGCACGCCGTCGGTCTTGGCCAGGATCTGTTCCAGCACCTCGGCCGGCAGCGGCTTGCTCCCGATCAGGCGCTCGACCATCCGCGCCCCCTGACGCTGGCCGAGCCGGCTGAGCGTCAACGAGGTGACGTGCGCATAGCCGGCCCAGGGCGGGACGA
>CAZXYL010000200.1:0-2861 GCA_964644915.1 uncultured Geminicoccaceae bacterium | reverse complement strand
ACCGAGATCTACAAGAGCGTCCTGGCCCGTGAGCCGGAGAACGCCGACGCCTGGCATCTGCTCGGGCTGGTGGCCCACCAGGGCGGCAATCCCCAGCTGGCGCTGATGCTCCTCGACAAGGCCGTCGAGTGCAACCCGGGCCTCGCCCACTACCATGCCGACCGCGGCGCCGTCCTGACCGGGCAGGACCAGCTCCATCAGGCCCTGCTCGCCCTCGACGAAGCCCTGCGACTCAAGCCCGATTTCCCCCAGGCGCAGTTCAATCGCGGCGTCGTGCTCGAGAAGGCCGGGCAGCTGGAGGAGGCTCTTGCCGCATACGGGGAAGCCCTGCGGCTCCAGCCGGATTACGCCCAGGCGCACAACAACCGCGGCGTCGTCCTGCAGCGGCTCGGCCGGCCCGAGGAGGCCCTGGCGGCCTTCGAGCGGACCGTCCGGTTCCAGCCCGACAACACGGAGGCTCACTTCAATCGGGGCGGCAGCCTCAAGGACCTGGGGCGGCTCGACGAGGCCCTCGGCGCGTACGAGCAAGCGCTCCGGCTCAAGCCCGATTACCCAGAGGCTCACAACGGCCGCGGCCTTGTCCTCGATCGGCTGGGGCGGCTGGAAGAGGCCGTCGCCGCCTATGATCAGGCGCTTCGGCTCCGGCCGGCCCACGCCCTGGCGCATCTCAATCGGGGCGCCGCGCTCGAACGGCTGGGGCGGGCCGAGGACGGGCTTGCGGCCTATGACGCGGCCCTGCGGGTCGCGCCGGATCTCGCCCACGCGCACGTCAACCGCGGCGCCGCACTGGCACGTCAGTCCCGGTTCGACGACGCCCTCGCGGCATACGATCGCGCCTCGGCGATCGATCCGAACCTGGCTGAGGCGCACGTCAACCGCGGCGCCGCGCTGGCGCGGCTGGGGCGGGTAGCGGAGGCGCTGGCGAGCCTCGATCGCGGCCTGCGGATCCGGCCGGACGACCCGGTCGCGCATCTCGATCGCGGCAACCTCCTCATGTACCAGGCCCGCTTTGGTGAAGCGCTGGCCGCCTATCGCCACGCGGTGAGCCTCAAGCCGGACTACGCCGAGGCCCGCAGCAACTACCTGTTCTGCATGAACTACGATCCGGCGCAGGATGATGCCGCCCTGTTCGAGGCGCACCGGGAGTGGGGCGAGCGGTTCGGGCGCTCGCCGCACGCGTTCGCCGCCCACGACAACGCGCCCGATCCCGACAAAGTCCTGCGGGTCGGGCTGGTATCGGCGGACTTCGGCCGGCATCCGATCGGGTTCTTCCTCGACGGGGTGCTGCCGGCCGCGGACCCGACCCGGGTGCAGTACGTGTGCTACTCCGGTCGCTTGCAGGAGGACGATTTGACGGGCCGCCTGCGGGCGCACGCCGCCGGCTGGCGCTCCAGCATCGGCCTTTCCGACCGGGCGCTGGCGGAGACGGTGCGGGCCGACGGCATCGACGTCCTGGTCGACCTCGCCGGCCACACCGCGGGCGGCCGGCTCGGCTGCTTCGCCCTGAGGCCGGCGCCCGTGCTGGTCCACTGGGCCGGCTCGACCCATACCATACCGGCCGTGGACTACAGCCTGTGGGACTGGATCCACGTGCCGGCCGGCGACGAGCGCTGGTTCGTCGAGACCGTCGTGCGCCTGCCGGATGCGCGCGTGTGTTACACAGCGCCGCCGTACGCGCCCGAGGTGACGGACCCGCCGGTGCTGCCCCGCGGCCAGATCACGTTCGGCAGCTTCAACAATCTGGCCAAACTGAACCCGGGCGTGGTCGGGCTGTGGACGCGCGTGCTCGAGACGGTGCCCGGGTCCCGGCTGATGCTGAACTGGCCGACGCTGGCGGATCCCGGCGAGCGCCGGCGCGTGGCAGAGCTGTTCGCGGCGCGCGGCATCGAGCCGGGCCGGCTCGAGCTCACGCCGGGCGAGGGCACCCACGCGGGCGTGCTCGGCCAGTACGGCGAGATCGACATCGCGCTCGACGCGTTCCCGTTCTCGGGCTGCACGACGACTTGCGAGGCGCTCTGGATGGGGGTACCGGTGGTGACGCTGCCGGGGACGCGCCCAGTCTCGCGGCAGAGCCAGGCGTTCCTGACCGCGCTCGGGCGGAGCGAATGGATCGCGCGGGATGCGGCGGACTACCTCCGCATCGCGGCTGGGCTCGCCGCCGATCCCCAGCGCCTGGCGGCCTTGCGGCGCGAACAGCGCGCGCGCGTGGCGGCATCGCCGGTGGGCGACGGGCGGCGCTTTGCCGCGAACCTCGAAGCCGCGCTGCGGGGGATGTGGCGCCGCTGGTGCGATCCGGGCCGCCTCCCACTGGAGAGGATGGGCGCCTGAGACGATGGACATGATCCCGCGCATGATCGCTCGTCGCCCTGCCGAGCGCCTCGGCGGGCTGGGACTGGCGCTCATGGTGGCGCTGTCCGGGTCGGCCGGGTCGGCGGCCGCGGATCCCGGGCCGGTGACGTCGCTCCTGGAGCTGCGGCGCGAGAACGTCGTGGTCCAGGACTTCGATCTGAGCTGCGGCGCGGCGGCGCTTGCGACCCTGCTGAACTACCAGCACGGCGAATCCCTCACCGAGCGGGAGGTCACCTACGGGCTGATCCAGCGCGAGGAATACTTGGAGAATCCGGAGGTCGTGCAGTTGCGGCAGGGCTTCTCGCTGCTCGACCTCAAGCGCTACGCCGAAGGCCACGGCTACGAGGGCATCGGCTACGGCCGGCTCGAGTTCGAGAACCTGATCGAGTTCGCCCCGAGCATGGTGCCGGTGAACTTCAACGGCTATAACCACTGCGTGGTCTTTCGCGGCATGGTGGACGACCGCGTGCTGCTGGCCGATCCCGCGTGGGGCAACCGGACGATGTCGAGGG
>CAZXYL010000199.1:0-2072 GCA_964644915.1 uncultured Geminicoccaceae bacterium | reverse complement strand
ATGTGTCCGGCCTTTGATGCGGCGGTATGTCGTTGCCGCGGGCCCGTATGGGAGTTCGAGGGTCAGGTCCACATCACTGGAGCGCGCTCGAGGCGCTCGCCATGCGTCTGGTTTTCCTGACCCCGCCTCACCGACATTGCGCCATACCTGTCCTTCGACCTCCTCACCCCGTTGACAGCCTCACCTCCGCCAGCCGCTCATGCGGCCACGGCTGGAGCTCGGTAGATCCCGCCCTTGGTGATCAGTGCCCAGACCACGCGCGCGTTCTTGTTCGCTAAAGCGACGATCACCAGCATCGGCGGCTTGCGTGCGAGCATGCGCGCAAGCCAGGAGCCAGGCGGGGCACCTTTGCGCTTGGCCCAGCGCACGACGGCGCTGGCCGCGAAGATGAGCAGACGTCGGAGCGTGCGCTCGCCCATGCGCGAGGTTCGGCCAAGGCGTTCCTTGCCGCCGGTCGATCGCTGAACCGGCGTGAGGCCGATCCAGGCCGCGAAGTCGCGGCCCGAGCGGAAGGTCTCGGAGGGCGGCGCAAGGGCCTCGATCGCAGTGGCGATCAACGGGCCGATTCCGGGAATGGTCATGAGCCGGCGAGCGACGTCATCGGACTTGGCCCGGGCGGTGATCTCGCGGTCGAGCGCGGTGATCTCATCCTGCAGGCGCCGAAGCATCTCCACAAGGCGCCCCAGGCAAGAGCGTGCAACCTCCGGAATGCCGCAAGCAGGATCCTCGATCTGCGCGATCAATCTCGCAATGTGCGACGGTCCTTGCGGCGCGATCAGACCGTACTCGGCGAGGTGCCCGCGCAGCGCGTTGATGATCTGGGTGCGCTGGCCGACCAGGAGATCGCGTGCTCGGAAGATCACGGCGGAAGCCTGCTTCGCCTCGCTCTTCACGGCCACGAAGCGCATGGTCGGGCGCTGGGCGGCTTCGCAGATCGCCTCGGCATCGGCCATGTCGTTCTTCTGGCGCTTGATGAACGGCTTCACGTAGGCCGGCGGGATCAGGCGCACCTCATGGCCGAGATCGCTGATCGCCCGAGCCCAGTAATGCCCGCTCGCGCAGGCTTCCATAGCAACGCGGCAGCGTGGCTGGCTCGCAAAGAAGCTCAGCACCTGCTCGCGCCGAAGCCTCTTGCGGAACAGGACGGCGCCGGCTGCGCTCGCCCCGTGTGCCTGGAATACGTGCTTCGCCAGATCCAGGCCGATAGTGCTAACCTCTTCCACGGGCGTCTCCCTCTGGTGGTTCTCAACAGCCACCACCATGGCACGTCGATGCCGCGGGGGGCGTCCACCCCATCACTGGAAGACCACGACCTTCATCGCCGCGCTCCGTCACGACGGCCTGAGCGCCCCCTGCGTCTTTGACGGCGCGATCAACGCGCGCGCTTTTTGGCCTGGGTCGAGCAGGCGCTGGCGCCGACGCTGCGCCCAGGCGACGTCGTGGTGCTGGACAACCTGCCGGCGCACAAGGTCAAGGGCGTGCGCGAGGCGATCGAGGCCCTGCGCACCGAGCTCCTCCATCTGCCGCCCTACAGCCCCGATCTGAACCCGATCGAGCTGGCCTTCGCCAAGCTCAAGGCGCGGCTGCGCACCGCCGCCCGCCGCACCGTCGAGACGCTCTGGCAGGCGATCGGCCAGGCGCTCGAGGCCTTCACCCCGGCCGAGTGCGCCCGCTATCTCGCCCACGCCGGCTATGTTCCATCTGACCGGGAAAGGCTCTAGCTCGCACCTCCCGCCGCTGCTTCCTCTAGCAGACCGTTGATAAGGTCGCCTCGTCGTGATTCGATTGGTTGAGCGACGGTGGGGGAGCGGCGGATGGCGCTGGGGCGGCAGGGGGCGGTGCAGAAGGAGCTGCTGATCGGCTGGCACGAGGTGCCGAGCGCCCCGGGGCACGTCTTCTACGACCGGCTGAACGGGGTGCTGGGCGCGGCCGGCTTCGACCGCGAGGTCGAGGCGCTGTGTGCACCGCATTACGCCGCGAAGGCGGGCCGGCCGTCGGTCCCGCCGGGGCGTTACTTCCGGATGCTGTTGGTCGGCTACTTCGAGGGCCTGGACAGCGAGCGCGGCATCGCC
>CAZXYL010000198.1:0-1607 GCA_964644915.1 uncultured Geminicoccaceae bacterium | reverse complement strand
TCGCGGTTCTCGAGGATGCGCGCGACGACGTACTCGACCTGACCGGCCTCGTCCCGCACCGTCGCCAGGACCGGCTTCTGGTTGGATTGCCGCTCGGAGACCAGGCGCTTGGCGAAGCCTTCCTGCGCCAGCGCCATGACGCCGTTCGCGGCATCCAGGACCGGCTGGACCGAGCGGTAGTTCTGCTCGAGCCTGATCACCTCCGCCGCGGGCTCGAACCGGCGGGGGAAGTCCAGGATGTTGCGCGCCGAGGCGGCGCGGAAGCCGTAGATGGCCTGGGCGTCGTCGCCGACCACCGTGAGCCCGCGGCCGTCCGGCTTCATGCGCAAAAGGATCGAGGCCTGGAGCGCGTTGGTGTCCTGGTATTCGTCGACGAGCACGAAATCGAACCGCCGGCCGACCTCGGAGGCGATCTCCGGCACCTCCATCATGCGCGCCCAGTAGAGCAGGAGATCGTCGTAATCGAGGACGTTCTGGCGCTGCTTGGCCGCGACATAGGCACGGAACAGCGCCTTGAGCTCGGCCACCCATTCGGCGCACCAGGGATACTGCCTGCCCAGCAGCCGCGCGAGCTCGGCCTGCGCGTTGACGGCGAAAGAGTAGATCGACAGGCAGGTCTCCTTCTTCGGGAAGCGCCGGTCCTTACGGCTCAGGCCCAGATCGTCCCGGACCAGGTTCATGAGATCGGCGGCGTCGCTCCGGTCGAGCACGGTGAACTCGGGCCCGAGACCGATCTGCTCGGCGTGCAGCCGCAGCAGGCGGTTGCCGATGGCGTGGAACGTGCCCGACCACTCGAGCGCGCCGGCGAGGTCGGAGACCCCGCCCAGGGCGGCGCCACAAATGCGCTCCGAGCGCCGGATCATCTCGGCCGCCGCGCGGCGGGTGAAGGTCAGGAGCAGGAGACGCTGCGGCGGCGCGCCGCGCATGATCAGATGCGCGACCCGATGGGCCAGCGTGTTGGTCTTGCCGGTACCGGCCCCGGCGGCGATCAGGAGCGGCGGCCCGGGCGCGAGCGCGCCCGCGGCGGCGATGCCGGAGGTCACGGCCGCCCGCTGCGCCGGACTCAATGTGCTGAGGTATGATGCGTGCTGCACCAGATGGTGATAGCTCAGCCGGGTGCGAGCGCAAAGCGCTCTTTTGCGACCCGGCCCTCCGCCCGCGTCTCAGCCGCGACGCGGCCTGATCCGCGCCGGTCGGTGCATTCAGGCGCCGCGGCGGAACGCCGAAACGCGCGCGGCGACCTCGGCGGCGAGCATGCGCATGTCGTTGCCGAGCGTGACGAAATCGAAGCCGCGCTCGACCATCTGGCGCGCGTAGTCCGCCATCATGCAGTGCATGCCGACCTTCTTGCCGGCGGCCTTGCCGGTCTCGCGGATGTGGTCCATGGCCGCCATCACGTCGGCGCCGGTCGGGTCCATGTGCACCGGGTAGCCCAGCGACTGCGCGAGATCCGCGGGGCCGATGTAGAGGCCGGTGAGCCCCGGGGTCGACGCGATCTCCTCGATCCTGTCGAACCCCTCGCGGGTCTCGACCATGGCCAGCGTCACGATGGCATCGTTGGCCTCCTCCAGGTACCTGGCGCCGTAGACCATCAGCGCGCGGGTGGG
>CAZXYL010000197.1:0-5606 GCA_964644915.1 uncultured Geminicoccaceae bacterium | reverse complement strand
GAGGCGCAGCGCGCGCGCCTGGCGCTCGAGCGGGGACCCCGCGGCCCGCTCTCCAACCCCGGCCGGCTGTTGCCCCGCTGCCGCGAGCACCTCGTCCGGATCGCGCCCGAGCTCCTGGGCGAGGCCGGCGATCTGCTGGCGCAGGGTCGGGGTCCAGGGCGCATCGGCTGGCGAGTCCGCCAGCAAGGCGAGCCACGCGTCCAGCGCGTCCTCCCGCTGCCCCCGCTGCGCCAGCGCGAGGCCCTGATAGAAGCGGGCCCGCGGCTCCGCCGGGTCGAGGGCCAGGGCGCGCTCGAACGCGCCCCGCGCTGGCTCGGTGACCGTGCCGGCCGCCGCCATGATCAGAGCCTCGCCGAGTGCTGCGTGGATCGAGGGCAGATCGTCCCGAAGCGCCAGCACGCGGCGGTAGGCGCCGGCTGCCGCCTCGTAGCGCTCGGCCAGCGCGTAGGCGTGCCCCAGGCGAAGCCATGCCTCGAGATCGCCGGGCTCGGCCTCGGTGCGCTCCTCGAGGCGCGCGATCAGGGTCTCGACCGAGGGCAGCCCCGTGGCGGTGCCGGCCGGCTGCTCGGCCAGCTGCTGGCGCAGAGCTTCGCGCTCGGCGAACGGGGCCGCAGGCTGAGCGGGCGTCCCGAGCTGCCAGTAGACGGCCAGGCTGAGAAATGGCAGACCGATGCCGACTGCGAGCGCGACGCTCCGGGCCGAGCCGGTCGAGGCTGGCCCGCGGCCCGCCTTCTCGTCGCCGTCGGCCGCGAGGATCCGCCGCTTGATCTCGAGCTCAGCCGCCGCCGCCTCCTTGAGGCCGATGAGCCCGCGCTCGCGCTCCTGGCGCAGCTCGTCGAGCTGCGCACGGTAGACGGCAAGGTTGTGCTCGCGCCGGGACGAGCTCGTCCGCGGACCGCGGACCAGCGGCAGCAGCGCGAGCCCGACCGCGAGCGCGGTCATGGCGCCGAGAATCAGCCAGATGCCCATCTGGCGCGGTGCTCCAGCATCGCTCGTGCTCGCAAAGCGAGGGTGGCGTGGTCGCCGCTCAGGCGTCGTCGTCTGCTTCAGCTAGGCCGCGAGCGCCGTCAAGTCCAGGGCGTGACGGGCGGGCTCACGACGACCTCGAATGGACCCATCCACCGACTGGACATCGCGCGGCGAGCGTCGAAGAATGCCCACCTTATAGGGGGGCGTCATGGCGATTGCGATCTTCACCGAAGCGGAGCTGCGCCAGTGCATCGCGCTGAACGTCGAGGCGGTCGATGCGATCGAGCGAGCCTTCAGCGCGCTCGCCTCGGGCCGCGTCGTCATGCCGCCGGTGCTGCACATGGCGATCGAGGACGCGAACGGCGAGGTCGACGTCAAGACCGCCTACGTGCCGGGGCTGCCGAGCTTCGCGATCAAGGTGAGTCCCGGTTTCTTCGACAATCCCAAGCTGGGCCTGCCCAGCCTCTCCGGCATGATGATGCTGCTGTCGGCCAAGACCGGGCGGCTCGAGGCCCTGCACCTGGACAACGGCTGGCTGACCGATGTCCGCACCGCGGCCGCGGGCGGGGTCGCCGCGCGCCATCTGGCGCCCGAGGGTGCCCGAATCGCGGGCATTATCGGTGCCGGCGTGCAGGCGCAGCTCCAGCTCGAGGCGCTCACCCTGGTGCGGCCGATCGAGAAGGCCCTGGTCTGGGCGCGCGACTCCGCAAAGGCGGAGAGCTATGCCGAGGAGACCTCGGCCAGGCTCGGCATCGACGTCGTCCCGGTGAGCAGCGTCGAGCGGCTGGTCCTGGAGGCCGAGGTCGTGGTCACGACGACCCCATCGCGCTCGCCGCTGGTCGTCCCGGACTGGCTTCATTCTGGCCTCCACATCACCGCGATGGGCTCGGATGCGGCGGGCAAGCAGGAGCTGCATCCGGACGTCCTCGCGCGCGCCGATCTCCTGGTGTGCGATCGCCGCGCGCAGGCCGAGCGGCTGGGCGAGCTGCAGCACGCCTCGCCGGGTGATGCCATGCCCGAGGTGGTCGAGCTCGGCGAGATCACGAGCGGCGCGTGGCCCGGGCGGCGGAGCGACGATCAGATCACGGTCTGCGATCTCACCGGCACAGGTGTGCAGGACACCGCGATCGCGCTCCTCGCATGGGAGAAGGCGAGGGCCAAAGGCCTGGGGACGACGATCGAGACATAGGGGGATGCGGTGATCTTCGACAAGTCGGAACACGTCGCCCGCTTGGACCGGGTGAAGCAGCGCATGGCGGCCGGCGGTATCGACGTGCTGCTGGTCACCGACCCGAGCAACATGAACTACCTTTCGGGCTACGATGGCTGGTCGTTCTACGTGCATCAGCTCCTGGTCGTCTCGCTGCTGCAGGACGAGCCGATCTGGATCGGCCGCGGTATGGACGCCAACGCCGCACGGGTCACCACCTGGCTCGAGCCCGCGAACATCCTGGGCTACCCCGACGACCACGTGCAATCCGAGGTCAAGCACCCGATGGACTTCGTCGCCGGCCAGCTCGGGCTGCGCGGCTGGCAGGGGGTCACGATCGCCGTCGAGATGGACAACTACTATTTCTCCGCCGCCTGCTTCGAGGCGCTGCGGCGCAACCTGCCCGAGGCCACCTTCCGCGACGGCACCGGGCTCGTAAACTGGATCCGGCTGGTGAAGTCAAAGGCCGAGATCGAGCTCATGCGCCAGGCGGCCCGGATCGTCGAGCGGGTGATGCAGACCGCGATCGACGCCATCGAGCCCGGCGCGCGCCAATGCGACGTGGTGGCCAAGATCTACGGGGCCCAGATCGCCGGCACGCCGGAGTTCGGCGGCGACTACCCGGCAATCGCGCCGATGCTCCCGACCGGCATCGGCACCTCGACGCCGCATCTCACCTGGACCGATGCGCCGTTCAAGGCGGGCGAGGCGACGATCCTGGAACTCGCGGGCTGCCGCCTGCGCTACCACTGCCCGATGGCGCGCACCGTGCACCTCGGCCCGCCGCCCCGGAAGCTCGAGGATACGGCCAAGGTCGTGGTCGAGGGCGTGAACGCGGCGCTCGAAGCGGCGCGGCCGGGCGGGCTCGCCGAGGACGTGGAGGCGGCCTGGCGCCGCGTCATCGAGCGCCACGGCATCACCAAGGAGAGTCGGATCGGCTACTCGACGGGCCTGAGCTACCCGCCGGACTGGGGCGAGCGCACCCTCTCGCTCCGCCCGGGCGACCGCACCGAACTGCGACCGAACATGACGATCCACATGATCCCGGGGATCTGGGAGGGCGATTGGGGCATCGAGATCAGCGAATGCTTCCTCGTCACCGACCGTGGGGCCGAGCCGTTGTGCGACTTCCCGCGCCAGTTGTTCGTGAAAGCATAGCCGGCTCCCGCGAGGCCCGGGAGCCGGCCAGGATGCACGGCCGCTCGCGCCGGTCTACTGCTCGAGGCGTGCCTGGTAGATGTCGTTGATGCGGTCGGCCAGCTCGGGGTCGGCCTGGGCCGCCTGACCGATCATCTGATAGTCCTCGAGCGACATGCCCTCGGTCTGATCGATCACCTGGGCGAGCTCCTCGTTCGCCTGCTCGCGCATCTCTGCCGCCTGCTGTTCGCTTTCGGCGGCGTCGATGCGGGGCCGCCACTCCTCGATCAGGGCGTTGACCTCGATCGCGGCGTCGACAAAGGACTCGAGCTGGGCCTCGCTGTACTCGGTCTGCGCCCGGGCCGGGCCGAGCGCCACGAGACCGAGGCACAAGGCGGCGACGAGAACAACGGCCGAGCGGCTGATGAAGTGTGTCACGAGACATTCCTTCGGATGTGGTCCGTTCACACGGGGCTAACGGCAGGCAGCGGTCGAACATTCCGGGCGCCGCCGCTTTTCTGGCCGGCGCCTCGCGCGCACCGGGCCTCGGACGACTCACGATCGAATCAGCAGCGATGCCGCCCGCGGGATCCCGAGTTGCTGCTCCGCCAGGAGAGCTGGTCGCTGCACACACACCGGCCGGCGCCGGTCGGGCGAGCGCCTAGTTCATCTTTCTCGGGTCGACTTTGCTCGCCACCTGCGTTTCGGTGCCGAGCTGCCTGCGCAGGCGGTCGATCCGGGCCATCTCCTGCTGGAACTGCTCGAGATCCTTGCCGGCGAGCTGGGTGGAAGGCGGATATTTGATGCCGAGCGGGTTGATCTGGGTGCCGTTCCTGAGCACCTCGTAGTGCAGGTGTGGCCCGGTCGAGGCTCCGGTCGAGCCGACGAAGCCGATCACCTGCCCCTGCTCGACGCGCCGGCCGCGCGAGATGCCTTTGGCGAAACGCGAGAGATGCGCGTAGGCGGTGGCGTATTCGCCGGTGTGGTCGATCCGGATATAGTTGCCGTAGCCGCCGTTGCGCGCGGCCGCCACGACGCGCCCGCCGCCGGCGGCGTAGATCGGCGTGCCGGTGGGCGCCGCGAAATCGATCCCCTTGTGCATGCGATTGTAGCCGAGGATCGGGTGCCTGCGCGGGCCGAAGCGCGAGGACAGGCGGGCGCCGTCGACCGGCGTGCGCAGCAGGAACTTGCGCAGGCTCTTGCCGGTGCGGTCGTAAAAGTCGACCCCGCCGTCCGCCCGGGCGAACCGATAGGCCTCGAGCTCCCGACCGCTCAGGGTGAGACGCGCGTACAGCAGATCGCCGCTGCGCACGGTCGCGGCATTGCTGGCGAGCGAGATCTCCTCGAACAGCGTCTCGAAGGCGTTCCCGGGATGGATGTCGCGCTGGAAGTCCACGTCCCAGCTGAACAGCTTGATCAGCTCGACGATGAGATCGTGCGGCAGCTCCGAACGCTGGGCGGCGAGGTAGAGGCTGTCGTTGATCGTGCCCGCGCGATGCACCATCTGACGGTGGGTCGGTCGTTCGCGCTTGGCGCTGGCGAACGCGCCGTCCTGGTCGCGCACGACCTCGATCTCGTGCTCGAAGCTGAGCTCGAAGGCGAGCGCGAGCAGCTGCCTGGGCGCGTCCGCGGCCGCGTCCTCGTGCGCGGCGGTGATCACGAGCTCCTGCCCGGCGCGCAGCCGGCGCGGGTCATAGATCTGGCGCAGCGCGGTGATCGCAGCGTGCGCTTCGGCCGGCCGGATGCCGGCGCGCATCAGGATGTCCATGAGCGTGTCGCCGCGCTGGACCGTGATCTGCTCGATCGCCGTCGGCGGCAACTCGAGCACGGCCTTGCCCAGTCGCGCCTGGGGGGCGAGGCCGGCCCCCTGGGTGAGGCTCTCGATGACGTCGGGCGCGGGTGTGGGCACGAACGCGGCGAGGCGAGGCTTCGCTTGGAGACGCTGGTTGCCTGAGAACTGGGCTGCGGGAGCGGGTGGGGGCATGGCGACTGCCGCCTCGCTCAGGTGCCCGACCGGCTCCGTCGGCCTCACGGCCGCCACCGCCGGCTCCCCGGCGGGCGAGAACAGGGCCTGAATGGTCGCGACCCCGGCACCGAAGCCGACCCCGAACGCCAGGCCGAAAGCGGCGAAAAAAACGCGGCCCCGCCGCGCTTTCCTCCTGATTCTCTTGCCCACCTGATCTACCCGACTTCCGCTCCACCCGAAAAAATCGGCCGCCCCGCGGCGCGACCGCCTTGAACCATGCTGCCCTACGTATTAAATGTCAATCAAACCTTGCCCTTCGGTTAA
>CAZXYL010000196.1:0-5047 GCA_964644915.1 uncultured Geminicoccaceae bacterium | reverse complement strand
CGGTACTGGTCCTTGATCGCGCCGTAGTCCTTCGAGCGCTGGTCGACGTTGTCGATCACGAGCGCGACCGGGGCGCCGGTGGTCTGGCCCTCGAACACGCCCGAGAGGATGCGCACCCGATCCGGCTCGCGCCGCTGGGTCGTGAACTTCGACTGGCCGGGGCGGCGCCGGTCGAGCCAGTGCTGGATGTCCGGCTCGGCGAGCGGGATGCGCGGCGGCACCCCGTCGACCACGCAGCCGATCGCGGGCCCGTGACTCTCGCCCCAGGTCGTGAACCGAAAAAGCTCGCCGAAGCTGTTGCCGGCCACGGACCTAAGCGGAGCGCTCCGCCTCCTTGAGGACCACCGAGATGTCGGGCGCGTCGACCGCCTTCATGCCCACCACGTGGTAGCCCGAGTCCACGTGCAGGATCTCGCCCGTGGTGCCGGCGCCGAGCTCGCTCAGAAGGTAGAGCGCGGCCCCGCCCACGTCCTCGAGCGTGGTGTTGCGCTTGAGCGGCGAGTTGTACTCGTTCCACTTCAGGATGTAGCGGAAATCGCCGATGCCCGAGGCCGCGAGCGTGCGTACCGGCCCGGCCGAGATGGCGTTGACCCGGATACGCTGCCCGCCGAGGTCGACCGCGAGGTAGCGCACGCTGGCCTCCAGCGCCGCCTTGGCGACGCCCATGACGTTGTAGTGCGGCATGACGCGCTCGGCGCCTTGATAGGTGAGCGTCAGCATGCTGCCGCCCTCGGTCATCAGGGGTGCGGCCCGCCGGCACAGATCCGTGAACGAGTAGCACGAGATCATCATCGTGCGCCGGAAGTTGTCCGCGCTGGTGTCGACGTACTTGCCCTTGAGCTCGTCGCGGTCCGAATAGGCGATCGCATGGACCAGGAAGTCGAGCCGGCCCCACTGTTCACCGATGCCGGCAAAGAGCGCATCCAGGCTGTGAGCGTCCGCGACGTCCGCGGGCATGACCAGCGGCGCGCCGAGGTGCTCGGCCAGCGGGCGGACACGCTTGGCGAGCGGCTCGCCCTGGTAGGTGACCGCGAGCTCGGCGCCGTGACCGGCCGCGGACCTCGCGATGCCCCACGCCAGCGAGCGATCGTTGGCGATGCCCATGATCAGGCCCCTTTTGCCCGCCATGAGAGGCCCGGCCTGATCCATCGCAAAGATCCCACTAGCAGTTGTGCGCCCACCGGCGCGCATCCTAGCCGTGCCGGGCGGGTTTCGCCAGCGTCCCCGAGCCCGCAGGCGCGTGGCGGGCCAGGGCCGCGGCGCGCCGCGCGACCTCACGCCGGCGATAGGCGGCGTTGAGCTCGGCGCCGAAAATGAAGATGCAGGCGCTGACGTAGAAGAACAGCAGCGTCACAACGATCCCGCCCAGGCTGCCGTAGGTCACGGTATAGCGCCCGAGGTTGGCGAGATAGAGCGAGAACAGGCTCGCGGACAGGATCCACAAGCCCACTGCCACGGCGGCCCCCGGCAGGACCTCGCTCTTGCGCAGGCTGCGATTGGGCAGGACGAAATAGAGGATGGTGATGACGATGTAGAGGATGACGATGCCGAAGACGAAGCGCGAGATGCCGTACAGCCAGCCGTAAAAGTCGGGCAGCGCCAGGACCCATTCGAGGACCGCCCAGATGAACGGGCCGGCGATGATCGCGATCATCGCGAGGATGATGCCGACGGCGAACAGGATGGTGAGGCCGAGGCTCTGCAGGCGCGCCCACCAGATGGCCGGCGCCTGCTCGGCGTTGTAGGCCTCGTTCAGGGCGACGCGCAGGGCCTCCAGCCCGCTGGATGCGACCCACAGCGTGACCACGATGCTGATGGTCATGAGCCCGGTGCGCGGCTCGCGGGTGATCTCCCTCACCGCCGGCTCCAGCGTGCCCGCGACCTCGGGCGGCAGACCCTCGAGCAGGTACTCGATGAAGCGCGCCGCCGCCTCGGCCTGGCCCAAAAAGCCGCCCAGCGTGGTGATGAAGATGATGAACGGGAACAGCGCTAACAGCGTCATGTAGGCGATGTGCCCGGCGATGGTCAGGCTGTTGTCGTTGACGAAGTGGACCACCGCGTCCCAGAGCACCTTGCCCGCCGTGTGCAGCGGGTCCCAGCCGCCCCGGGCGAGACGCGCCAAGCGGCCCATGGCGCCCTCGCCTACCCGGCGGCCGGGACGGGATCAGCCTGCAAGACGACCGCGCTCAAAGACGGATCACGCGGGCTCGAGGTCGCGCCGCACATCGTACTCGTGCTCCTCGGCCCAGCGGCGCAGCCAGGCGGCGAGCTCGGGATCCGGCCGCTCCGGCAGGACGACCATGAGCCGGACGTACTGATCGCCGCGGCCGCCGTCGCGGCTCGCCAGTCCCTTGCCCTTGAGGCGGAGCGTCTGGCCGCTGTTCGAGCCCGGGGGCACGCTGATCCGCACGCGGCCGTCGATGGTCGGGACCGCGATCTTGGCCCCGAGCACCGCTTCGGGCAGGGTGATCGGCAGCTCGAGATGGATATCGTCGCCCCGGCGGGTGAAGCGCCGGTGCGGGCGCACCGCGATCTCGATCAGGACGTCGCCGGCCTGGGCGCCCGCAGAGCCCGTCCGACCCTGCCCCTTGAGACGGAGCACCTGACCGTCGACCGTGCCTGCCGGGATGTCGACCTCCAGGGTGCGCCCGTCGGGCAGGACCACGCGCTCCCTGCCGCCGCGCGCGGCGACCAGGAAGCCGACCTCGATCCGGCGGCGGATGTCGGCACCGCGCGCCCGGCGCGCGCCGCCGCGCGTCGAGTGTCCCCGGCCACGCAGCAACTCGTCGAAGGACGGGTGCGCCCCGGCAGCACCATGGGTCCCGCCGAAGCCGCGCCGGAAGCCAGTGCCGAAGGCCTTCTCGAAGATGGTCTCGAAGCCGGCGAACGGGCCGCCATTGCCGGCCGCGCCGAACCCGCCGAAGCCGAAGCCCCCGCGCGGCCTGCCCTCGGCATCGATCTCGCCGCGATCGAACTTCGCCCGCTGCTTGGGGTCGGAGAGGATCTGATACGCCTGGGTCACCTCCTTGAAGCGCCGCTCGGCGCGGGCATCGCCCGGATTGCGATCGGGATGCAGCGACTTGGCGAGCGCGCGGTACGCCGCCTTGATCGCGGCGCCGTCGGCGTCGCGCGGCACGTTCAAGACACGGTAGGGATCCTGCATCAGTTCCGGTCGATCACTCGGGGCCAAGGAGCATTAGGCCACGATATGGCACCTCGCTCAAAGGCGGAAAAGAACTGGATCGCGCACGCGGGGCTTCGGGCGGGAACAGAGCCGGACGCCTGCTGCCGGATCAGCGTCCTCCGACGACGATCGCCCCCTCGGCTGCGAGCTCGTCGATCTCACCGTCGGCGAAGCCGTGCTCGCGCAGGATCTCGCGCGTGTGCTGGCCGTAGACGGGAGCGCCGGTCCTCACCTGCCCGGGCGTGTCGGAGAACTTGACCGGCAGCCCCAGCGTCTTCACCGGACCGAGCCTCTGGTGCTCGACCTCGAGGACCATCTCGCGCGCGCGCACCTGCGGGTCCGCCTGCATCTCGAGGACATCGTAAACCGGGCCCGCCGGCACGCCCGCCTCTTCGAAGCGCTCCAGCCATTCGCCCGTGGTGCGATGCCTGAAATAGGGCGTGAGCGCCGCTTCGAGCTCCCCGAGGTGGGCCATGCGATCGGCGTTCTCGCGAAAGCGCGGATCATCAGCCAGGTGCTGCGCGTCCAGCGCCTCCAGCGCGCGCAGCCAGTTGCGCTGATTGCCGCCGCCGATCACCATCCAGCCGTCCGCCGTCTCGAAGGCCTGGTAGGGCGCGTTCAGGGGATGCGCCGAGCCCATGGGCCCGGGCGCCTTGCCGGTCGCGAACGCGATCGCGGACTGCCAGTAGGTCTGGACGATTCCGGCCTCGAGCAGCGAGGTCTCGACCATCTGGCCCTCTCCGGTCCGCAGCCGATGGGCATAGGCCGCGAGAATGCCCATGGCCGCGATGATGCCGCAGGTGATGTCGGTGAGCGGCGCGCCGCATTTGACCGGTGGCCGGCCCGGGCCCTCGCCGGTGATGCTCATGATCCCGCTCATCGCCTGCGCCACCAGGTCGAAGCCGCCGCGCCGCCCGTACGGCCCCGTGCGGCCGAAGCCGGAGAGCGCGCAGTAGATCAGGCCGGGATTGGTCGCGCGCAGCTTCTCGTAGTCGAAGCCCAGCTTGTCCATGGTGCCCGGCCGGTAGTTCTCGACCACGACGTCCGCGTCCTCGAGCAGGCGCGCCAGCACCCGCCGGCCGCCCGCCGACTTCAGGTCGAGCGCCAGACCACGCTTGTTGCGGTTCATCATCAGGAAGGCCGCGGATTCGCCCTCGATCGTCGGCGGGATCGCCCGCCTGGTGTCGTCGCCGCCCGGGATCTTCTCGATCTTGATCACGTTCGCGCCCATGTCCGCGAGCATGAGCGTGCAGGTCGGTCCCGCCATCACATGGGTCAGATCCACGATCTTCAGGCCTTCGAGCGGGCCCATGTCGTCTCCTCTCACTCGCTCGCGCGATCCGTTACGTCCTGCGGCAGACGATCTCGATCGCGGCGATCCGATTCTCCTCGAGGTTCTTCAGGACGTTCTGGGCAAGCGGCCGGAAGTCGGGCAACAGGAGGTGCAGCCCGAGCGGCGGCGGGCCGCTCTCCGCGACGCGTGCGAACAGGTTCTCGAAGAAAGCGCGGCCTTCTGCGGTCGTATCCCGCCAGTGCTCGATCCGAAAGCCTGCCGCGTCGAGCAGGCGGCGCAGCTCCTCGGGCGACGCAAGGAAGCTGGTCGAGCTTTCGCGCGCCCAGGGCACCGGAAACACGACCTCGCCGCCGGTACCCTGCAGGAGGTCGTAGATGCCGAAGACGGCGCCCGGCTTCAGGACCCGGGCAGCCTCGGCGTAGAGCGTAGGCTTGTCCGCGATGTTCATCGCCACGTGCTGGGTGTAGGCGGCATCGAACGTGGCCTCCTCGAACGGCAGCGCGAGCGCGCTCGCCTGCCGGTACTCGAGCCGGTCCGCGAGCCCGGTGCTGGTCGCGAACATCGCTGCC
>CAZXYL010000195.1:0-4121 GCA_964644915.1 uncultured Geminicoccaceae bacterium | reverse complement strand
CGGAAGGCCGCGGACAACGGCCTGATCCTCTTGTCGTGCGGCCTCTACGGCAACGTGGTCCGGATCATGGTGCCGCTCACGGCAGCGGACGCGATCGTCGACGAAGGCCTGGACATCATCGAGCGATCGCTGCGGGAGGTCGTCGACGGCGCGTAGCGGATCACCTGCTTCCCGACGCTTGGACGACCACAGCCGGGGCTGTATTACACAGCCCCGGCACTGCTATGATGGTGCCGCGGCGAGGCGGCTGCCAGCAAGGTAGAGCGTATGGTTCCGTTCGCGATCGCCGGGATCCAGATGAAGGTCTCGGCCACGACGAGCAATCTCGCGGGCATGGCCCAGCGCCTGGATGTGCTCATGCACCGCTATCCCTGGGTGCAGATGGTGGTGTTCAGCGAGCTGTGCGTGCTCGGGCCGCTGCGCGGCAACGCGGAGCCGCTGCCGGGGCCGACCGAGAACGCCTTTCGCGAGATGGCGGCCCGGCACGGCATCTGGCTGGTGCCGGGCTCGATGTTCGAGCTCGAGGGCGATCGCGTCTACAACACCGCAGCCGTGATCGACCCCGACGGGCAGGTCGTCGGGCGCTACCGCAAGATGTTCCCCTTCCAGCCCTATGAGCAGGCGATCGATCCCGGCCACGAGTTCCTGGTCTTCGATGTGCCGCACGTCGGGCGGTTCGGGCTCTCGATCTGCTACGACATGTGGTTCCCGGAAACCTCGCGCACGCTCGCCGCCATGGGCGCGGAGGTGATCCTGCATCCGACGCTCACCGACACCATCGACCGCGACGTCGAGCTGTCGATCGTGCGCGCCACCGCCGCGATCAACCAGTGCTACGTGTTCGACATCAACGGCCTCGACGACGGCGGCTACGGCCGGTCCAGCATCGTCGACCCCTCGGGCCACGTGCTTTATTCGGCCGGCGCGAGCGAGGAGATGATCCCGGTCGAGATCGACCTCGAGCGGGTCCGGCGCGAGCGCGCCGTCGGCATCCGGGGCCTCGGCCAGCCGCTCAAGAGCTTCCGCGACCGCCGGGTCGACTTCCACGTCTACCGGCCCGAGGCCTTCGACAACGGCTACCTGGAATCGCTGGGCCGGCTGGACCGGCCGCGCCGCGGCTCGCGCGCCGGGCTGACGCCACAGCAGGCCGAGTCCGCGGAGGAGGCGATGGCCGTCTATCCGGCGCCCGCGGATTTCAAGTCGGCCGGCTGACGGCGGAGCGAGGCATGCAGCAGCGGCGCGATCTGGCGGAAGCGTAGCGAGCCGGCGAGCGGCGGCCGGGCGGCAACGGGGGCGAAAGGATGACGGAGACCAGTGCGAGCGCGGCGGCCGCCAAGGCCGGCGTCTCGCTCAGCCACTACTACAACGCCTCGCAGCTCCGGGCCGACACCTGGCACCGCCTCAAGTACCTCACCAGCCAGCTCGACGAGAAGCACGCCCGCAAGGGCGACATCGCCCGCCTCCGCTCCGCGATTGCCGACGCCCTCGCCATCCTCGAGCCGGTCGAGATGTATTGGGCCTTCCCCGGCAAGGACGCGTTCCAGCACCTGCGCCGACTGTTCGAGCTGGAGGAGCACCACGCGGTCGCACAGCTGGTCGCCCGCATCGTCCGCTGCCTGGTCAGCGACTCCTATCGCCGTCGGCAGGTCTCCCTGCGCCACGCCCATGAGCCGGGCGAGGGCGAGGAGAACGTCGACATGGTGGAGCTGGCCGAGGACAACGCCTACGCGCGGCCCTACTTCGAGCTGCTCGTGGTCGACAACATCCCGCCCGGGCAGGAGCAGACGCTGCGGGCGGGCCTCAGGGAGATGCGCCGGCCGGAGGACCGCTTCGTCTACGAGACGCTGGTCGTGACCAGCCTCGAGGACGCCCTGATCGCCGTTCTGTTCAACTACAACATCCAGACTGTCGTCATCCGCTACAGCTTTCCCTTCAGGTCGCGCCACAAGTTCGAGCTGCTGCACCGCGAGCTCGCGCGCCTGGAGGAGGACGAGCTCGAGGATGCGCCCGCCACCGAGCGCGGCCCCCTGCTCGCCAGCCTGATCGGCAAGCTGCGCCCGGAACTCTGCGTCTATTTGGTCACCGACATGTCGGTCGAGGAGGTGGCGGGCAAGGTGCCCTCGAACTGCCTGCGCGTGTTCTACCAGCAGGAGGACCTGCTCGAGCTGCACCTCAACATCCTGCGCGGCATCAACCAGCGCTACGAGACGCCCTTCTTCACCGCGCTCAAGGACTTCAGCCAGCAGCCCACCGGCGTCTTCCACGCGATGCCGATCAGCCGCGGCAAGTCGATCACCAAGTCCCACTGGATCCGGGACATGGGTCAGTTCTACGGCATGAACATCTTCCTCGCCGAGACCTCGGCGACCTCGGGCGGCCTGGATTCCCTGCTCGACCCGCACGGGCCGATCAAGAAGGCGCAGCAGCTCGCCGCCCGCGCGTTCGGGGCGCAGCGCTCGTTCTTCGTCACCAACGGCACCTCCACCGCCAACAAGATCGTGCTGCAGTCGCTGGTCAAGCCCGGCGATATCGTCCTGGTCGATCGCGACTGCCACAAGTCCCATCACTACGCGCTCGTCCTGTCCGGCGCGCACGCCGTCTACCTCGAGTCCTACCCGTTGCACGAGTACTCGATGTACGGCGCCGTCCCGCTCAAGGAGGTCAAGGAGAAGCTTCTCGCGTTCCGTCGCGCCGGCAAGCTCGACCGGGTCAAGGCGCTCCTGCTCACCAACTGCACGTTCGACGGCATCGTCTACAACGTGCAGCGGGTGATGGAGCAGTGCCTGGCGATCAAGCCGGACCTCGTCTTCATCTGGGACGAGGCCTGGTTCGCGTTCGCCCGCTGCGGCCCGAGCTACCGGCGGCGCACCGCGATGGCCTGCGCGGCGGAGCTGCGCGCACGCTACCGCAGCCCGGAGTACCGCAAGGAGTACGAGGCGTTCAAAGGCCGGTTCGACCCGGCGGACGAGAGCGCCTGGCACGACCGCCATCTCCTGCCCGACCCGGCCCGGGTGCGCATCCGCGTCTATGCCACGCAATCCACGCACAAGACCCTGACCGCGCTCCGCCAGGGCTCGATGATCCATGTCTTCGATCAGGACTTCAAGCACCGGAACGAGGATGCGTTCCACGAAGCCTACATGACGCACACCTCGACCTCGCCGAACTATCAGATCCTGGCCTCGCTCGACCTCGGCCGCCGTCAGGTCGAGCTCGAGGGCTTCGAGCTGGTGAAGAAGCAGCTCGAGATGGCGATGGTGCTGCGCGAGCGCATCTCGACCAACCCGCTGCTCAGCAGGTACTTCCAGGTCCTGACGGTGAAGGATCTGATTCCGGCCGAGTACCGCGAATCCGGCATCGAGGCCTATTACGACCCGGAGCGCGGCTGGACCAACCTGTGGGATGCCTGGCACGCGGACGAGTTCGTGCTCGATGCGACGCGCCTCACGCTGTTCGTGGGGCTCACCGGCATCGACGGCAACACCTTCAAGACCGAGCACCTGATGGACCGGTACGGCATCCAGATCAACAAGACGTCGCGCAACACCGTCCTGTTCATGACCCACATCGGCACGACGCGCAGCTCGGTCGCCTATCTGATCGAGGTGCTGGTCAAGATCGCCAAGGAGCTGGACGAGAGCTTGGGCGACCTCGGCCCGGCGGAGCGCCGGCTGCAGGAGAAGCGGGTCCGCTCGCTGACCAGGGAGTTGCCAGCCCTCCCGGATTTCAGCGCCTTCCACGAGCGCTTCCGGCCCGATCCCGGAGCCGGCACGCCCGAAGGCGACATGCGCGCCGCCTTCTTCCTCGCCTACGACGACGACGCCTGCGAGTACGTCAGCCTGAGCGACGGCACGGTCGACCGGCTGATGGCGCAAGGCCGCGAGCTGGTCTCCGCCATCTTCGTCATCCCCTATCCGCCGGGCTTCCCGATCCTGGTCCCCGGCCAGGTGATCAGCCAGGCCATCGTCGACTTTCTGCGCGCGCTCGACGTCAAGGAGGTCCACGGCCTGCGCCCCGAGCTCGGCCTGCGGGTCTTCACCGAGGAGGCGCTCGCCGTCAGCAGGGGTGCCGCCGGCATCGATCGCGCGGCAGAATAGGGCCGCGTGTCTGCGAGAGGGTCC
>CAZXYL010000194.1:0-7029 GCA_964644915.1 uncultured Geminicoccaceae bacterium | reverse complement strand
AGGCGGGCCCGCCCGGGATCCGCTCCGCGTTGGCCCGACGGCTCTCGGGGGTGCCGCCGATGTAGCTGAACAGCTCGGGCAGGACCACGAGATCGGGCCGCTCGGCCGCGACCGCCGCCTCGATCAGGCGCCTCGCCTCGCGCAGGTTCTCCGCCTTGTCGTCGCGGGAGTTCATCTGGATCAGGGCAGCTCGCATCTTCCGCTCCTCCGGTCGGCCATGTGGCGGACTAACCGGGTCCCATGACGAGATCCGGCAGCCAAAGCACCAGCGCTGGCACATAGGTGATCAACACGAGCACGCCGATCAATGGGGCGAGGAACGGCAGCACGGCGAGCGCCACGTCCTCGAAGCGGACCTTGCCGACCTCGGCCACGATGTAGAGGCCAATGCCCATCGGTGGCGTCGCGATCCCGATCAGGAGCGCCATCGTGATGATGAGGCCGAAATGCACGCGGTCGATGCCGAACTGGTCGATCACCGGCAGCAGCATCGGCACCAGAATCAGCTTCGCCGGCACGCCCTCGACGACGCAGCCGACGGCGAGCAGGAAGATCAGCAGGAGCGCCAGGAACACGTACCGGTTCTCGGCCACGAGCAGCACGGTCTCGGCGATCCGCTGCGGCACCTGCTCGATCGCGAGCAGCCAGCCCATGACGTGCGAGAAGCCGATGATGATCATGATCACCGCGGTGATCAGCATGGTATCGGTGAGCGCGTCCCACAACGCCCGGAGCGAGAGCGTCCGGTAGACCACCCCCAGCAGGAGCGAGTAGCCGCAGGCGAGCACGCCCGCCTCGCTCGCCGTGGTGTAGCCGGTGAGGATGGCACCCAGGATGATCGCGGGCGCCACCAGTGCCGCGATGCCGTCGCGCGCGCTGCGCAGGACCTCGCGCAGGCTCGCCCGCGGCTCACGGGGGTAGTTGCGCCGAACCGCGAGCCAGCGATTGAACAGCATCAGCGAGAGGCCGACCAGCAGGCCCGGCACGATGCCGGCGAGGAACAGGCGGCCGACCGAGGTGCCGGACAGATAGGCGTAGATCACGAGGCTGATCGAGGGCGGGATGATCGGCCCGACCACGGCCGACGCCACGGTGAGCGCGGCCGCGAACTCGGCGGGATAGCCGCGCTCGCGCATGGCCTTGATCTCGACCGCGCCGAGGCCGGCGCAGTCCGCCACCGCCGCTCCCGACACTCCGGCGAAGACCAGCGAGGACAGAACGTTGACCTGGGCGAGCCCGGCGCGGAAGTGGCCGACCAGGGTCATGGCGAAGTTGAAGATCTTGTCGGTCATCCCGACCGCGTTCATCAGGTTGCCGGCCATGATGAAGAACGGGATGGCGAGCAGCGCCGGGTTGTTGACGCCTTCCAGCACCTGCAGCGGCATGATGTAGAGGGTATCCGCGAAGCCCGCGTAGAGCAGGGCCGCGAGGACCGCGAGCCCGATCGCGATCGTAATCGGGACCCGGAGCGCGATCAGGACGATGAAGCCGAGGAAGAGAACCCACGCCATCGGCCGCGCCGCCCCGTGCCCGCGCGCCTAGATGTCGCCGGCGGGCGCGTGGTGCCGCTCCGGCCGGCCGCGGAGCGCCGCCGCGGTATCCAGGATGAAGTGCAGCCCGATGAGCACGCAGGAGGTGAACAGCGGCACCGAGAGCCAGTAGCGCTGCAGGCCCACCATCTCGATCACGCCGACCTGGCGCGCGAGGAGGTCGGGCGCCTCCCACAGCAGCACGGCCATGAGCGCCAGGACCGCCGCGTTGACGAACAGGCGCGAGGCGTGCCGGGCGGTGCCGCCCAGGCGCTCGATGACGAAGTCGACGGTGATGTCCTTGCTCCGGCGGTAGACGACGAAGAAGCCGAGGAAGGTCATCCACACGAACATCACCGTGGTCCAGGGGAAGACCCAGACCAGGCCGCGGTCGAACAGCAGGCGGCTCACGATGTTGGCGAGATTGATCGCCAGCATGATCGCGAGCAGGGCGTTGGCGGCGATGTGGAACAGCCGCTCGCAAACGCCAAGGAGCCGCTCCAGGGCGGCTGCGAGCACGTTCAGCTCTCGGCGCGGGTCGCCTCCACCGCTTCCAGGAAGCCCGCCGGCATCTCGCCGCTGCGCTCCGCCTCCTCGTAGAAGCTCCTCATCCGCTCGACGAACGGCTGGGTATCGATCTCCTCGTAGGTGACGCCCTTCGCCTGCATCCGCTCGATCGCCTCGTGTGCCTCGGCCTCCATGACCTGCCGGGATTCGGCGGCCGCGTCGTCGTAGGCGCGCAGCACGGCCTCGCGGACCTCGTCCTCGAGCGCCCGGAACGCCCGGGCGTTGGTCATGAAGGCGATGCCCTGCGGGTACTCGTTGTGGCGGGCGATGTTCGGCGCCACCTCGTAGAAGGTCATGGGCTCGACCAGGGCGATCGGGCTGTTGACCGCATCGACGATGCCGCGGTCGATCGATTCGTAGACCTCGGTCCAGGGCAGGGTGCGCACCTCGGCGCCGAGGTGCCGCCAGGCCGCCGCCGCCAGCTCGTCCGGGTGCATGCGCAGCTTGAGGCCCTCGATGTCGTCCAGCCCGTCGACCTCGGGCTTGCTCACCAGGACCCGGTAGGGTCCGCGCACGAACGCGCTCTGATCGCCGATGACGGTGACCCCGGCCTCGTCCTCGATCCGCTGCAGCCACTCCTGCGCGAGCTCCGACTGCATGAAGCGCGCCCAGTGCTCGCGGTCGTCGAACAGGAACGGCGCGCTCGTCCACTTGACCTCCGGCACCCACTTCTGCAGGTACGAGCCGCCCTCGGGGTAGACGTGGATGGTGCCGATCTGCAGCTGCTCGAGCACGGTGTCGTCCTTGCCGAGCTGCTCGTTGGGGAAGACGTTCACCGTGAGCTCGCCGCCTGTGTACTCCTCGACCAGGTCGGCGAACCGCTGGAAGAGCTTCCCCTCGACGCTGTCCGGCGGCATCTTGTGCGCCATGCGCCAGGTCTCGGCGGAGGCCGGCGTGGACAGGGCGAGGCCGGTACCCAGGAGCACGGCGGCGAGGGCGGCAAACGAGCGTCTCATGATGTCTTCCTCCATGCTGGGCCCGGCGCGGGAACCTCGCTGATTTCGGCCGATTTCCGCCAAGAGATGCAGAAAAAGCCCGGGCCGTCAACGTGAGCTCCGACGGCTCCGGGCCCGGTCAGTTGCGCGTCGTCTTGTCGCGGCCAGGCGCCGCCGATATCGTGGGGATCGAGCCTTGGGCATCGCTCCTCGACCGGTCGCTAGGGACGTGATTCGCCGCCGGTCGCCGCGAGCGCAACACGAACGAGAACGGAGGCGAAGACGATGACCACGAGCGCAATGGGACGACGCGGGATTCTCAAAGGCGGCGGGGCGGGCCTGGCCGCGGCGGGCGCGGTCGCGGCAACCGGCGGCGTGATGCTGACCGCCGGGCAGGCCTACGCGCAGTCGGCGCCGGACAGCCTGCTGCGCACGGTGCTGGACCGCGGCAAGGTGCTGGTCGGCACCGGCAGCACCAACGCGCCCTGGCATTTCGAGGACGACAAGGGCGAGCTGGTCGGCATGGACATCGCCATGGCGCACATCCTGGCCCAGGGGCTGTTCGACGACCCGGAGGCGGTCGAGTTCGTCCAGCAGGATCCGGCCGCGCGCATCCCCAACATCACCACCGGCAAGGTCGACATCGTCATCCAGTTCATGACCATCACGCCGGGGCGCGCGCAGCTGGTGGCCTTCACCCGGCCCTACTACGTCGAGGGCATCGCCCTTCTCACCCGGCCCGACGCCGAGATGAAGACCTACGACGAGCTGATGGCCGGCGGCTCCAACACCCGGGTCTCGATCCTGCAGAACGTCGATGCCGAGCGGAACGTGCATCTCGTCCTGCCGGAGAGCCAGGTGCTGCTGATCGATACCCAGGCCAACGTCGTCCAGGCGCTCGACAGCAACCGGGCCGATGCGGCCGCGGTCGACCTCTCGACCGTGCGCTGGATGGCGAAGCGCAACCCCGAGCGCTACTTCGATTCCGGCAAGCGCTGGTTCTCGATGCTCTACGCCGCGGCGGTCCGTCAGGGCGATCCCGACTGGCTGCACTTCGTCAACACGACCTTCGACACCGCCATTTGGGGGCACCAGAACGAGATCTTCGACCAGGCGTTCGCCGACTTCTTCGGCGAGGAGCCGCCGGTGCGCCAGACCGGCTTCCCGCCGATCTGATCCGAGCGGCCCCGTGGCTCGTCTCGCCGCGGGGCCCTCTCCGGCGGAGCTTGGTTTCGAACTCCACATTGGTCATCGCCGGGCTTGACCCGGCGATCCAGGATCAGCCGACGTCGTCACGGCACGAGAACTGGATGCCCGGGTCGAGCCCGGGCATGACAAAAATGGAGCGACGCGACCTGTCAGAGCAGCCTTGAGGACCGTTGTTGCTCGATTACCACTTCAACTTCAGCTACATCTGGCGCCACTTCGACCGCCTGTGGAGCGGGCTGATCCTCAGCCTCGAGCTGGCGCTGGTCTCGATCCTGATCGGGATGGTGATCGGGCTGGCGCTGGCGCTGGTCTATACCGGCGGCGGCCGGGCGAGCCGCATGCTGGTCGCGGCCTATGTCGAGTTCATCCGCAACGTGCCGTTGCTGCTCCTGGTCTACCTCGTGTTCTACGGGGTGCCCTCGATCGGCGGCTTCTCCTACGGGCCCACGACCTCCTTCGTGATCACGCTCTCGGTCTACTCGGGCGCTTATCTGGTCGAGGTCTTCCGGGCCGGGCTGGACGCGGTGCCCAAGGGCCTGATCGATGCCGGCAAGGCGATCGGGCTCAACGGCTTCCAGCGCCTGATCTACGTGCGCCTGCCGACGATGTTCCGGATCGTCCTGCCGTCCTTGAGCAACACGTACATCTCGCTGTTCAAGGACACCTCGATCGCATCGGTCATCGCCGTGCCCGAGCTGACCTACGGCGCGCAGTGGATCAACTTCAACACGTTTCGGATCATCGAGGTCTACGCAATCGTGACGCCGATGTACCTGGTCACCGGCTACGCCATCCTGTTCACGCTGCAGCAGCTCGAGAAGCGCTTCGTGATCCGGCGCTGAGCCATGTGGACCGCGATCGAATCCCTGCCCTTCCTCTGGGAGGGCCTCCTGGTCACCCTCGAGGTCTCGTTCCTCGTGGTCGCGATCTCGCTCGTGATCGGTCTGGTCATGGGCGTCGGCATCACTTATGGGCCGCGCTGGCTGTACTGGCCGATCCGCCTCTACAGCGACCTGATCCGCGGCATCCCCGTCCTGGTCCTGATCTTCTTCGTCTACTACGGCCTGCCGGCGCTGGGCCTGAACCTCAGCAGCTTCTGGGCCGCAGTGGCAGCCCTCGCAGCGTTCAAGACCGCGCATGTGATCGAGATCGCGCGCGGCGCCATCCAGTCGATCCATCACGGCCAGACCGATGCCGCCAAGGCGATCGGGCTGACCTTCTGGCAGCGGATGTTCTGGGTCATCTTCCCGCAGGCGACGCGCCGCTTCCTGCCGCCCTGGATCAACGCCGTGACCGACGCGGTCAAGGGCAGCGCGCTGGTCTCGCTGATCGGCGTCGTCGACCTCATGCTCGCCGTGCAGAAGGTGATCGGGCGCACCTACGAGCCGATGCCGCTCTACGTCACCGGCGCGCTCATCTATTTCGCCATCAACTACGCGCTCTCCAGCCTCTCGCGGCGGCTGGAGGCGCGCTACGCCCACATCCGGGAATGAGCCCTTGAGCGCAGGAGAGCCCATCGTCCGCATCCGCGGCGTCAGCAAGTTCTTCGGCCAGCATCAGGTCCTGCGCGAGGTCGACCTCGACGTCGCCCGCGGCCAGGTGGTCTCGATCATCGGGCCGTCGGGCGGCGGCAAGACCACGCTGCTGCGCTGCATCAACCTGCTCGAGACCTATGAGCAAGGCAGCATCAAGGTCGACGGGGTCGAGATCGGCTACCGGGACGGCGACGGCCGGCGCCGCCCGCGGGGCGATCGCGAGCTCGCGAAGATCCGCGCCGACATCGGCATGGTGTTCCAGCTGTTCAACCTGTTCCCGCACCTGACCGCGGTCGAGAACGTGATGCTGGGCCTGCGCAAGGTGCGCGGGCTGACCAAGGCCGAGGCCCGGGAGCGGGCGCAGGGCTGGCTCGCGCGGGTCGGGCTCGAGGACAAGGTCGCCAGCCTGCCGGCGCAGCTCTCGGGCGGCCAGCAGCAGCGGGTCGGCATCGCGCGCGCGGTCGCGATGGAGCCCAAGGTCCTGCTGCTCGACGAGATCACCTCGGCGCTCGACCCGGAGCTCGTGGGCGAGGTGCTGGCGGTCGTGCAGCAGCTCGCAAAGGAAGGCATGACCATGATCGTGGTCACCCACGAGATGGGCTTCGCGCGCGATCTGAGCGATCTCGTGGTGTTCATGGAGGGCGGCCGGATCGGGGCCTCGGGCACGCCCGAAGACGTGCTGGTCCGGCCCAAGCACGAGCGGCTCCAGAGCTTCCTCTCGAGCCTCAACCCGCAGCACGCTTTGGAGCCGACGCGATGAGAAACACGCGATACGACCCGCGGCCGGCGCTGGGCCTGCGCCCGGTGATCAACGTCTCCGGGACCATGACCGCGCTCGGCGCCTCGATCGTGGTGCCCGAGGCGATCGAGGCGATGCGCGAGATCCTGCCCGAGTTCGTCGAGATCGCCGATCTCCACGGCAAGGCCTCGGCCGTGATCGCGAGGCTGTGCGGCGCGGAGGCGGGGACCGTGACCGCCTGCACCTCGGCCGGGATCACGGTCGCGGTCGCGGGCTGCATGACCGGCGCCGACCTCGCGCGGATCGAGCAGCTCCCGGACGTCAGCGGGATGAAGCACGAGGTGCCGATCCAAGAGGGCCACATGGTCTACTACGGCGCGCCGGTCGAGCAGGCGGTGCGGCTCGCGGGCGCGACCGTGCGGCCGATCGGCCAAGCGACCCGCGCGAAGGCCTATCAGCTCGAGGCGGCGCTGAACGAGCGCACGGCGGCGGCGCTCTACGTGGTCTCGCACCAC
>CAZXYL010000193.1:0-2528 GCA_964644915.1 uncultured Geminicoccaceae bacterium | reverse complement strand
GCGTGCACCTCCTCCAGCAGCCCGATCACGCTCACCGCCTCGTCGTAGTGCCCCTCGATCGAGACCGGCCCCTTGTCCGGGTTGACGGCGAGGATCTCGGTGCCGGGTGCCGCGGCCGCGCGCGCGGCGGCACCGATCTTGCTCGTCATGCTCGCGGTAGTGTTCGGGTTGATGACCTTGATGCGCATGGGTAACGCGATCCCGTCCGACTCCCGAAGGCTACTCGCCCGGCGAGAGCGCGTCGGACGCCCGCGCGCGGCGCGATCCGAGACGCGCGCCCCGATGCGGGCCGGATCCGGCCGCGAGCACCTGCTGCAGATCGACCGTCCGCGCCGGCAGGCGGTCGAGCCTGAGCCGCTCCTCGATGCCCAGCAGATGGGCGTGCATCGCCAGCTGGGCCGCTTCGGCGTCCGGGCCGGCCAGCGCCTCGATGATGCCCGCGTGCTCGTCGAACGAGCAGCAGGAGGCACCGGGTGCCTCGTAGACGGCGATGATGAGCGAGGTGCGCGAGACCAGCTCGCGCAGGAAGCGGGCGATCGCCCGGTTGCCTGCGAGCTCGGCGAGCAGCAGGTGGAATTCGCCGGAGAGCCGGATCAGGGCGCGTCGGTCGCCCTCTGCATGCGCCCGGCGCTCCTCCGCCACGCGCCGACGCAGCCGCTCCGCATCCTCCGCCGTGAAGTCGTCCACGAGCTGCCGGATGACCCAGGCCTCGAGCGCCCGCCGCGCCTCGAACACCTCACGCGCCTGCTCGATCGAGGGTCGGGCGACGAAGGCGCCCCGGTGCGGCAGCGTTTCCACCACGTGCTCACCGGCGAGCCGCTGCAGCACGCGCCGGATCAGCGTCCGGCTGACGCCGAAGATCTCGCACAGCGATTCCTCGCCCAGCTTGGTGCCGGGCGGCAGCTGCTGCTCGACGATGGCGTCGTAGATCTTCGTGTGGATACGGTCGACGGTGCTGGACATGGTTCGGCGCGGTGTACAATCGGGCAAAGGCCAGCCGGACGATAGTCGGTGAATGCGCGACTTGTATACAAAAATGCGTTGCATTGTTCACAAAAGTCCGTTTCCATCACCGGACGCGCACCGCTGATCACGGCGATGTCAGGTCGAACGAGAAGCACGCGAGCGGCCTGTGGCCCGGACCTTCCGCGGGCCTTGGCGCGCGCTGCATCAGGCGGGGTAGTTGCGGCCGCCTCGCGGCAACGGCGACAGCAAAGGAGGCGCACATGTCTGCGACATCGAGGCTCAGGACATCCTTGGCGTTTGCCGCCGGCGTGGCGGCGCTCGGGCTGGCCGGCCCGGCCACGGCGCAGGAGAACGTGCTCAAGATCGGGGTGCTCGGGGTGATGAGTGGCCCCGCCGCGTCCTGGGGGCTGGTCAACCGCTACTCGGCCGAGGCGACCGCCCAGATGTACAACGAGCAGGGCGGGGTCGAGATCGACGGCGAGACGTACCAGATCGAGATCGTCAGCATCGACGACAAGAACGATTCCCGGCTCGCGGTCTCCGGCGCCGAGCGCCTCATCCACCAGGAGGGGATCCGCTACATCATCGGGCCGAACGTCGACACCACGGCGGCGAGCGTCGTCCCGGTGGTCGAGGCCGGCAATGCCATCAACATCCCCTACGCGTTCTCGAAGCAGCTCTACTCTCCGCCGCGCGAGAACTCGATCCTCGGCATGATCGCGTCCTACCAGGCGGCGCCGATCATCTACGCGTATCTCCAGGAAGAGCAGGGCGTGGAGACGGTGAGCTTCGTCGCCCGCAACGAATCGGACCCGTTGAACCAGCGCGACGAGGGCGTCGCGGCGGCCCAGGAGCTGGGTCTCGAGGTGGTCTCGGCCGAGGACACCTACGAGCCCGGCACGACCGACTTCTTCCCGGTGATGTCCAAGGTCGTGGGCCAGAACCCCGATCTGATCGTGCTCTCGGGCGTGGCGCCGGCCGATGCGCCGCTCCTGCTCCGGACCGCGCGCGAGCTGGGCTATGAGGGCATCCTCAGCACCGAGACCGCGCAGGACATCACGATCCTGAACGAGGTTGCGGGCGAGTTCGCCGACGGCTTCATCTCGGTCGGCGGCGCCAGCACGCCCGAGATCCGAAGCCCGTACATGGAAGAGTTCATCGAGCGCTACAATCAGGTCGCGGGCGAGTGGAACGACGAGGCCGGCACCAAGGTCTACGCGCTCGAGGTGATCCTCATGACCCTGCAGCAGGCGGGTAAGGACGCGATCGAGGACATCGAGCTGTTCAAGGCGGCGCTCGACGACTTCAGCGTCACCAATCCGTTCCTCAATGAGGAGCAGCCGCTCACTTACGTCGGCACCAACTACTTCGAGCAGAAGCGGCAGATCGGCGTGCCCATGGTCGTGAACGAGGTGCGCGACGGCGAGTTCAAGACGCTGTTCATCGGCAGCGTCGAGTAGGCGAGACCAAGCGGGCCGGCCCGGGCTCCGGGCCGGTCCGTTCCTGCCGCCCGGCGGCGGCCGGGCGCGCCCGGGGAGGCGGACTTGGAGCAGATCATCGTC